>NZ_JBHUDE010000012.1:0-22448 GCF_042678205.1 Oceanobacillus luteolus | reverse complement strand
CGCGTCGCCACGGACACCCTTGCGTTAAGCTAACCACTACTTCTGCCTTCATGGCTCGGGACTCTCACCCTAGAGATTACACCCATGCCGGGCGCACACAAAAAAGAACTGCTTCTACGAAAGCAGTTCTTTCAATTATTCTAATCCAAGCACATCCTGAATGACACGAACAATACGATCAACATATTTATTACATTCTTCTTCCGTTCTTGCCTCTATCATTACCCGAACAAGCGGTTCTGTTCCAGAAGGTCGAACTAATACTCGTCCATCATTACCAAGTTCTTTTTCTACCGCTTCAATCTCTTGCAAAATAACCGGATTTGTCAACGCCTCATTCTTGTCAATTACTTTCACATTTTTCAATACCTGAGGGAAGATCTGCATTTCAGCAGCCAACTCCGATAAAGGTTTTCCTGTCTCTTTCATAACGTTAACCAGCTGTAGAGCAGAAAGCATACCATCACCAGTTGTAATGAAGTCAAGGAAAATAATATGTCCAGATTGCTCCCCACCTAAGTTGTATCCGCCTTTCCTCATCTCTTCCATGACATAGCGGTCACCGACAGCAGTTTTTTCACTCTGCATACCATTTTCTTCTAAAGCTTTATAAAAGCCGATGTTACTCATAACGGTGGAGACAATGGTATCATTACGAAGAGCTCCTTTTTCCTTCATGTATTTTCCACAAATATACATGATTTGGTCGCCATCCACGATGTTACCTTTTTCATCGACCGCAATTAGACGGTCTCCATCTCCATCAAAGGCTAAACCGACATCCGCTTCTTTTTCTAAGACAAGCTCTCTTACAGCTTCAGGGTGAGTAGACCCAACCCCTTCATTTATGTTCAACCCGTTTGGAGAAGTACCAATTGTATAAATATCAGCTTCCAAATCGGCAAACAGATGGGTTGCCAGACTTGACGTCGCACCATGTGCACAATCCAGAGCAATAGTGAGTCCAGCAAAATCATTATCAATCGTATCCTTCAGGTAGGAAAGATATTTTTGTCCGCCTTCAAAATAAGCATTTACTGTCCCAACGTTTGCGCCTACAGGACGTGGGAGTTGATCTTCTTCATCTATCAACTTTTCAATTTCCGCTTCCTGTTCATCAGTCAGTTTGAATCCGTCTGGACCAAAGAATTTAATTCCATTATCCTCCACTGGATTATGGGAAGCTGAAATCATGATACCTGCATCTGCGCTCATTGCTTTTGTCAAATATGCTACTCCAGGTGTGGAAATCACACCGAGACGCATGACCTCTGCACCAATGGAAAGTAAACCTGCCAATAGTGCTCCTTCAAGCATATGGCCAGAAATACGTGTATCTCTACCGATAATAATTTTTGGGTTTTCCGTTTCCTTTGTTAACACATAGCCTCCAACACGGCCTAATTTAAAAGCAAGTTCAGGTGTAAGACTCTCGTTCGCAACTCCTCGTACACCATCGGTCCCAAAATACTTTTTCATTTATACCTCTCCTTTAATTAGCAACTAAGGGTTAGTTTTAGGTTATTCGATTTCAATCGTAACTTCTTCATATTCAGGGGTTACTGTAAGACTCTCATCTGCATCCCAATCAATCGTAACCGGTACAGTATGTTCTCCCGGCTCCAACCCATCGACATTTACAACCACTCGGATATCATCCGGATTAAGTTCCCGCATCAACGCCTCATTACCGGTTACCTTAATATCCATTTGGGCATTCTCAGGCTCGATGAAGGTGATGTCTTGTCCATCCGATAAATCTTCTTCTTCAATCCCTATAGCTTCGATTACTCTCGTTTCTTCCACTTGGATGGTTACTTCAAGTGTTTCCACTTCTCCCGTACTGACACCCTCTGGTAAATCAAATCCTACTTCTATAGTCCCCGACTCTGTAATTTGTGATAAATCAATTTCTTCTGTTGAAATGGAATCAATACCCTCGAGAACTTCACTTACTGCGTAGATTTCCACCTCTTCTAGATTAGCAGATACAGACAGTGAGGAAAAATTCTCTGGTAGTTCACCTGTTCTCTCCACTTTGATTGGGACAACCTTACTTGGGTTTACAAGGTCCACCGAGACAACAACTGATTCCCTATCTAATCGGACGTTCATTTCATTTCCCTGCGTATCATATACATTAATTGGAACTTCTCGATTTCGAATCGGACTGTCCACCCCACCTACGTCAACGTAGATTTTTACAACACCGATTTGTTCCATAATTCTTCTTGATGTAGTAATTGTTACACTTGATTGTTCCAATTCATATTTGCCTACCTCATATCCTTGTGGCAGGTCATCCGTATTTAAAAATTCAACCGCAATTGGAAATTCTTCCGTTGCTCTTTCCTCAATTGTAACATCAATTGATTTCGGTTCGATATAGACCCGGATGTCATCCGAAAGGGTATGTTGAAGCTCTACCGGATGATTCCCTTCTTCAAGACCTCTCAAGTCAACGAAAACAGAAAAATTACGATTAAAAATCGCTGGCATGATGGTCGCAGGTGATCCTTCCAACGTTACAGTTGCAAATTCCGGAACCCCACTGACAACGTAATTCTCTGAATCGATTTTAATCTCAACTGGAACATCATCCAGTCTTTGTGTTTGAATATTTCTCCCCGGGATAGAGGAATCAGCTCCACTGGAATTCGTTTCAACATTCACGAAAATAAATAATGTAACTGCAAACGCCAATGCCAGCACGCGAATAAACCATTTGCTTTGAAACCAATTATCCATTTTGTTTCGCCCCCCGTTTCTTACCCGGTTTTTCAGAGGTGGTCGGATGTAAAGAAAGATGCTCCCTTAACATTTCAGTTAATGCTTCTTCCTCCAGATCACGATGCAATTTTCCATTAACGGTACAAGATATTGCACCAGTTTCTTCAGAGACAACGATTGTCAGTGCATCGGTTACTTCACTGATTCCCATTGCAGCACGATGCCTCGTTCCAAGCTCCTTTGAAATAAAAGGACTTTCAGATAAAGGGAGATAACACGCAGCAGCGATAATCTTACCTTTTTTTATAATTACTGCACCATCATGAAGCGGGGTGTTCGGTGTGAATATATTTGTCAAAAGCTGATGACTTAATTTCCCATTAATCGGGATTCCCGTCTCCGCATAATCGCCTATCCCTGTTTCTTTCTCGATTGAAATCAACGCCCCAATTCGGCGCTTAGCCATATATGTACAGGAGCTGACAATTGCTTCAATCTGGTCTTCCAATTTTTCTTTAGACTTTGCACTTCTTGTGAAAATGCTTCCTCTACCAAGTTGTTCTAAAGCTCTTCTTAGTTCTGGCTGGAATAAAATAATAATAACTATAATACCCCATTCAATAAACTGGTTCGTAAAAAATCGAACCGTCTGTAGGTTAAAAGCAATACTTAAAAGCCAAATTGTCAGTATGACAGCTATCCCTTTCAATAACTGCACGGCTTTTGTACCGCGAACAAGCATCATCAATTTATAAAGTACATACCAGATGAGAGCTATGTCAACGGTTATTCTGAGTATGGTTATCAGGTCGAATCCCCCATCAAGCATGGTCACACGTCCTTTTAAAATGAGTTGAAAATTGGATAATTAATCCTCCATTTTATAATAAGCAAAAATCAATGAATCTTATGTTTACTTGCTGCTTATTATACCATAATTCCCTGTTATCATGTGAACAAACGACGGACTCATACCATATAAATTTGTTGACTTCCATACAACCTATTACTAGGGTTCAGAACATTTGTATTAAAAGGGGAAACAATTGCATTATGATCAATAAAAAACCTGCGCGTCAATTACTGACGAGCAGGTTATAAAAAGTTAAAAATCAAATATTGATTTTGCAAAGTTCTTCAATTGGTACCATATCCAATCGAACACTTTATCGACCGTTTCAAACTCCCCATTTATTTCACCTACAGAAGCCATTAAACCACTATTATCCAAAGGATCGTCATCAATCAATTTTCCATTAATCAATGTGACATCGCCATCGACGGTTCCTTTTATAATCAGATTCCCGTTCTTCACGAGCAGATCCCCTTCAACAACCTCCCCTTCAGGTACAATCACTGTATCCCCTTCAATAACAAGGTTTTCCTGCTTAGAGACAACCAACTGGTTCTCTTGTTCCCATGTGAAAAACACTCCCGAGAACATGAGGATAAAGAAAATGGCAGCAGCTGTAAGCATGGGATGCATTTTAAACCAGCGCGTATATTTTACCCGCTTTTTCTCTGTTGGGAGATTGCGCATCACATTAGCAGTAAAATTTGCAGGCGCTTCAAACCGCTCCGCACTTTGGATTAATGTAATTGTCCTTTTCAACTCACGGAAATGCTCTTGACAACTTTCACAGTCTTCAAGATGCATGGATAATTGTCTTTCTTCTTCATTCGATATATCTCCATCCAAATGTTTATGCATCAACCCAACAATTTCTGGATTACATTTCAATGGGACCACACTCCTTTACACATGACGAAGCCTCTTACGTAAAGCTTCCCGACCTCGGTGAATCCTTGTTTTAACGGTTCCAATTGGGATATCCAAGATTTCACTAATTTCCTTCAAGGAAAATTCTTCTAAATACCTTAAAATGATGATACTGCGGTATTTCGATGGAAGCTGAAGTATTTCTTTATGAATATATCGCTGCAACTCATTGCTCTCCACCTCTTCTACAATAGGTGTCTCCTCACTTTGAAGCTGGGAGTACATATCCAAACCATCCGTACCTTTGACTTCGGCATCCAGAAAATAGTCCGGCTTTCGTTTGCGCAATCTGTCAATGGATAGATTTGTTGCAATCCGGTAGAGCCAACTTGAAAACTTCCGCTTATCATCAAAGGAATGAATATTCACATATGCTCGTATAAAAGCTTCTTGTGCGATATCTTCTGCCTCATGTGCATTACCAAGCATCCGGTAGCAGTGCTGGTATATTTTATTTTGGTAAAATGAGACCAAATCCTCAAAGGCAGATTGATCCCCTTTTTTCACTAACTTAACTTTCTCCCTAATCATCTGATCCATACATTTACCTCCGCCTACAATGCGGTACTGTTATTACGAAATAGACACTAAAAAGGTTTCATTCTTTCCGCTAATATTTTTTTCTTTTTAAAATGAGCTCTGTTAGACGATCCAGCAAAATCAAATTATCCACCAAAGAAAATAATTTATTTATACTAATTTATATCCTATCAATTTTATCAAATTTTTCAAAGTTTACTCTTGCTATTTTCAGGGTATTTTCTTATTATAGTATACTAGATAGGAGGAAGCTTTGGTGAGTAAATTAATATTATTAGAAAAAATCGAAGCCTGTCGTGAAGAATTAATTTCCTTAAGTAGCGATCATGATCTTACATCACAGGCCGTAATTGAATCTAGTATGAAGTTGGACACGCTGATCTATAAATATCAAAACTACGACAACTATGAGCTTGCTTCCAGATAAACTTTTTCCTGAGGTATATTTAAATAGAACAACATCAGCGACGACTAATGGCAAATATACCATTTAATCAATGATTATATATAGCAGTAAGTATTCCAAATACTAGTGACAGAAAAAAGACATAAATCTCAGGAGACGAGGTTTATGTCTTTTTATTTTAAATTGTGTTTATCGTGGCACCTTGGGCATAAGAAGAAATGGAAAGCGGTTTGATACCAGCTTCTTCCCACGCACGATATAAGAGATCTGCTTGCTTTTCATTCGGCATAAAGGCTATGCCACAGTCACCGCCACCTGCTCCTGATGGCTTTCCTGCTCCCTGGAGGTCTTCCGCCAATTCACATAACGTACTTAAGAGTGGAGTTTCAATCGATACCTTTGCCTGTTTACCAACTGTCGCAAGTGCTTCACGATTGGCCTTCACTCCTTCAAATAATAATTCATTGTTTTCGGTTTCCATGCCAGTCAATAATGTATGTACGGCACGTCCACTCTTCTCAAGAAATTCCTCGAAAGCTATCGGATTATCTGTTTTCAATTGCAAAATGCGTTCGACAAGTTTCGTAGTCGATGCAGGTCTTCCCGTCCAACCTACACAGAAGTAAACTGATGCAGGCAAAGAAAGACGCTTGATCGAAAGGTAGATCCAGTCACTTTCAATTAGTTCGCTGATGGTAGATGTTTTTCTAGAAGCATCAAGTAACCATTCTGCCTGAAAAGATGAATACTGTAAAATCCCTCCATAAACAGAAGCTGCCACATCTGCTCCTGATCCGCTCCCCTGTATATTTACATGAGCTAAGGCTGCCAATTTAAAAACGACATCCTTATTTGGCTCTTCTGTTGAAAAGCGTGCCATTATGGCTGTCACAACGGCAACAACCACAGCTGCACTAGAACCCAATCCATATTTCACACCGGATTGGTCATCCAATTCACTGCGGACGGAAAGTTTGAAGCTGTCTATTGATATCCCTTGCTCCTCTAAGTAGGTGCAAGTAATCTTCATTGCTTCACGAACAAAGGAAAGGCGCTCGTCTGTTGATTGTATGTTGATTTCTCCACCTTGGTAATTCCATTTCAAATCATGCAACTTGAAATCTTCCAAGTTGAGCAAACGCTCCTCGGAATCCTTTATGGCCGCATAAACAAAGCGGTCGACAGCCGTCACTGCAAGATGTTGATGTGGTACGAGTACCGCAAATTCACCTGCAACCATAAGTTTACCAGGTACTTGAATCGTCATGTTGTTGTTCGACAATTTACTCCACTCCTAAAGATAGCTTACTCCTGGTCCTGGTTTACTAAGTATAACATCTGTAACCCCTGGCACTTCTCGGAGGATACGCTCCACTTGTTCCTCGTACTCTGGCAAATATAACACTTTAACATTTGGACCTGCATCAATTGTAAAGTAGGCAGGTATCCCTTGTTCACGCATTTCCTGAACCTGTTGCATCACACGAATCGTCGAATCGATCCAGTACGTAAACGGAGGTTTTGCAGCCAGAGAAGTAGCGTGCATTTTCAAGCAATTCGCCTCAGCAATTTCACCTAGCCGAGTAAAATCTTTATCACTAATTGCCTTTTTTATTTGAGAAAGGTCTTCTGGAATACTCTTTAACCAACCTTCATAAAAAGGAGAAGTTTCTACTGTCCTACGCATTCCAGCGCGACTAGAGATTTTTTTCATTTTTGAAGTCAAGACAACTCCTGCCATTCTGACATCCCAATGATTTTCTGAAGCTATAGGAACAGCATAAGAGTCGGAACCATCTTCCTTTTCGCCCATTTCCCATTCTGCAAAACCACCATAAATGGAACGGCTTGAAGAACCCGAACCTTGACGAGTCAATCGAGAAAGCTCGGTATCACTTAAATCCAATCCAATTGCTTTCGTTGCTGCCGCTGTTAGTGCGGCAAAACCAGATGCAGATGAAGCAAACCCCGCTGCTGTTGGAACCTGGTTATAAGATTTGACTCGCGCAAACAAGTCCTCCTTATCAGCCATCCGTCTTATTAAATCTAAAAAGGCAGTCACGCGTTTATATGCTTCACCCATAACAGGCTCGCCATCCAGCTCAAAATAATCCTCTTTCAGGTCCTCTTGAAAGTCTACAGTGGTCGTTGTGTAGAATCCATCTAATGTAAGAGAAAGACTGTTGTTTGTCGGCAGAATCAGTTCGTCATTCCGCTTTCCCCAATATTTAATCAAGGCAATATTCGTATGCGCTTTTGCTGTAGCTTTCATAATAATCCCCTTTACCATTTAATTACAATATAAAACAAAGGCGGAAGCGCCCGTTTAGGGACGTGCAGACTGGAACGGACCGCAGGAGATAAAGGATACACGACGAACGAAGAGAGTCGATGTTGACTTATCGGACGGAGGTACGTGAAGTCTGGCAGTCCCTGGGCGCTGGAGCCGGACGTGGCCCCACCAGTGTATTATTACATCCTTAAAATTTTTATAATTTCCTATACTACAAAGAAAGTAACCAAATATGAGCTTCTCAGGCTTATATCTGGTTACTTATCAAAAAGATTAACCATTTTTCTTCAACACAAATGGCCAAACAGTATGGGCACCAAATTGTTTTAATTTCTCAGCGAGCTGTTTGCAGTGCACTTCGTTTTGCGCCAATGCAATGATACATCCACCATTTCCTCCACCAGTGAGCTTTGCACCTAGTGCACCTTCTTGTCTGGCAAAGCGAATCAAGCGATTTAACACTGCATCACTTACCCCGAGGTATTCAAGCTCTTTTTGAGCTTCGTTCAGCATATATCCAAGGAAATGTTTACTCGCCTTTTCGAGTGCGCCTTTAGCATCATGCGTCAATTCACCAATTCGGTCGAGTTTTCTTTGGATTTTACGTGGCGCTTTCTTCAGTAATCTTGTCACTGATTGTACAGAGGTTCTCGTATCCGCATCTTGCCCTGAATCTGCGACAATAAAGTGTAAATCCTCTTTCACGCCAATCCTTTCGATTGGATGGTTTTTCTCAAACCAGATTGGTGAGTCAGATGTAATGGTGAACGTATCTATCCCACTTGGGGAACCATGTGCATAGGTTTCTGCAATATGAGCAAGCTTCAGCAGTTCCTCTTGAGTACATTCACGGTCCGCATAATTAAATAAAGAACGAATGATAGATACTGCTACAGAAGCGCTGGACCCAAGACCCTTCCCTGGTGGGATGGAGGAGTTAATACGAATAATCATATCCTCCGCAGGAAGATCTAAATATTCCAATGTATCTGTAGTACAGTTGGTTATGCCACGCAACTCTTCTGGCGCCATATGAAGCGGTCCATAATAGAAACTGCTATCTAGCTTTAATGGTCCTGGCATATACTCAACCACGGTCTCTACACCAATTAACGGAAACGGAATAGCAATTGCAGGCTGTCCGTGTACAACCGCATGCTCTCCGATTAAAATTAGCTTACTATGAGCTATACCAATAGCTGTTTTTGTTGAAGTTGAGACTTTTTCTGCACTCATCGTTTGTATTTTTCCACCAATTCTTTAGCTTTTCCAACACGGATTTCATTTATTTTAATCAATTCTTTTGCAATGATATCAATCATCTCCCCTGTAGCGCCTGCTGCAATCGCAACAGAGCGAGAATGCAAGGTCATATGTCCTTTTTGAATGCCGTCTGTCGCCAACGCCTTAAGTGCACCTAAGTTTTGAGCAAGACCTACAGTAACAATTACCTCGGCCAACTCTTTCGCGCTACTTACATCCAATAACTTAAGGGCCATTTTAGCCAACGGGTGGACGCGGGTAGCACCACCGACAGTTCCTACCGACATTGGCAATTCTAATTCACCTACAAGATTACCTTGCTCATCTTTCCACCATGTAGTCATGGAAGTATACTGTCCATCTTTAACAGCATAGGCATGTGCACCTGCCTCAACTGCACGCCAATCATTCCCGGTAGCAATCACTACAGGGTCAACGCCATTCATAATCCCCTTATTATGAGTAACTGCTCTATAAGGATCCGATGCTGCAAACTCATAAGCGTGAATGACACCATCCCGTACTTCTTCCCCGGAAAAATCCCCTGTCTTCAATAAATGTGGAGGAATGACACAACGGGCACGAGCTAAACTCCGATCAGCAAGATTCGATAAAATTCGCAAATAAACTTTACCACTTGTAATCTTTTCCACTAAAGGAGCAATCGATTCTGCCATCGTATTAATTAAATTGGCACCCATCGCATCCACCGTATTTACATAAAGATGGACTATCAGCATTTTACCGAAGGCCGAATCAGCCTCTTCATTTAAAATCCGTACATCCAAGTCCTCTGCACCACCGCCGCGGCGAACAATACTGGGAAAAGCCTCATTCGCTGCTTTAATCAGTGCATCTTTGTTTTCCAAAACAGCCGTCTTCGCCTGTTGAAAATCTGGACAGCCGACTACTTGGATTTGTCCGATCATGACTCGATCGGTAGATTCGGCAGTAAAGCCTCCTGCATCCCGAACAATTTTCGCAATATGACTAGCGGAGGCAACAACAGAAGCTTCCTCAATAGCCATCGGTATGATATATTCTTTCCCATTTATTAAGAAATTCAATCCCAAACCTAAAGGAAGCTGAAAAGTACCAACTACATTTTCAATCATATTATCAGCAATATCCTGAGCCAATGGAGCCTCAGCACTTAGCGTTGCCAGCTCTTCTTCCGTAAAAGGATACATGCTATGAATAAGTTCTTTTCTTTCTTCAATTGTTTTTTTATAGAAACCAGGTATTCTGGACGATTTCATGCCGGATCATCCTTTAGTATGTTATTGAGAGTTGTTTTTATCAATAGAAATTTATAATTCTCTAAATGATTATAACACGTTCCCTCGGATTTTTTGTAGAAACTGCTATTTATTTTTACAAAAAAGCCCGTTTATTGATAGTCTCTATCTATTATGTTGAACATTTACTTATATTGCAAACAAAAACAAGGCTCAATTTAAAGGAGCCTTGTTTTTAACAGCGGTTATTCATTTTGTGATAATTAAATAAAAAGGATGAGCCATACAGGATTCGAACCTGTGACCCTCTGATTAAAAGTCAGATGCTCTACCAACTGAGCTAATGGCTCGTGATGTCTATATTGTTCTGGTTAGTTTTCTTGAGCAAGTTGTTTGAAAGCTCGTCGTGTTGCAAGCTGACTCAGCGAAGATTACACTCCTCGCAGGCCGCTACCACGATGCAGTTTCAATGATGCAATCCGCGGCGTGCTCTACCAACTGAGCTAATGGCTCGTGATGTCTATATTGTTCTGGTTAGTTTTCTTGAGCAAGCATCTATACTAATTATAAGTTACCCGTAATCTCAAAAAGTTAACCTACATATCAAAAATAACTTGTCCAAAAACAAAAAAATGGCTGGGCTACTAGGATTCGAACCTAGGAATGACGGGACCAAAACCCGTTGCCTTACCGCTTGGCTATAGCCCAACAATAAAAGTGGTGGAGGGGGGCAGATTCGAACTGCCGAACCCTGAGGGAGCGGATTTACAGTCCGCCGCGTTTAGCCACTTCGCTACCCCTCCACAATATTATTTGCAATTGTAATTGTCTTATTCCATAATCTTTTAAAAAAGTGGTGCCGGCCAGAGGACTTGAACCCCCAACCTACTGATTACAAGTCAGTTGCTCTACCAATTGAGCTAGGCCGGCAGATTAAAATTATGAACTGATTTGTTCACTTGAGCTAGCTGTTTGAAAGCTCGTCGTGTTGCAAGTTGTTTCAGTGAAGATTACACTCCTCGCAGGCCGCTTCAGAGAAACAGATCAAGGATGTATTTCGCGGCGTGCTCTACCAATTGAGCTAGGCCGGCAGATAGTATTACGTGGCTTGCCTCTATCATTTAAGGTAAGCCGAGAGAAATTAAAAAAGCTTCACAATGTAAGCTGATTTATAATGGTGACCCGTACGGGATTCGAACCCGTGTTACCGCCGTGAAAGGGCGGTGTCTTAACCGCTTGACCAACGGGCCAGTGTAATAATCATTTAATAATGATGTTTTTTCAAACTGACGATTTACATTATATCTAGTATTTTTCATTTTGTAAAGACCTAAATCAAATATTTTTTATATTTTTTTTCAACCAACCATTTAACCACTATTTTCGCTTACATTATCTCACTCCTTCAACTTTTAATAGAGTATTTTTACTTCCTTTTACTAACTTGTCCTACTTCTTAACTTGTTTGCACCCCCTTTAGCTCACAACATCTTTCAGACTGTTGCGAGCTAAATTAGTACCTGCTATTATGAACTAAACTATGGTTTTTATTTCTCTATATAGGAACATAAGGTATAATATAAAAAAACAGCTTTTATGGAGGTATACCATGTCTGGCTTATTAGAAGGAAAAAATATTGTTGTAATGGGTGTCGCAAACGAAAGAAGTATCGCTTGGGGAATTACTAAATCTCTGCACCATCAAGGAGCAAATCTAATCTTTACGAATAGGCAGGAGCGTTCTAGAAAGAAACTAGAAAAACTTCTAGAAAAACATGATATTCCCGCTAAATTAATCGTTTCCTTAGATGTTGCGGATGATTCTAGTATCGAAACCGCATTCAGTGAAATTAAAGATAATGTAGGCATCATTCATGGACTTGTCCACTCAGTAGCGTTTGCAAAGCGCGAGGAGTTGGATGGTGAATATGCAGACACTTCCCGGGACGGTTATCTGCTGGCCCATGAGATCAGTGCATACTCATTAGTTGCTGTAACTAGGGCTGCAAAAGAACTAATGACTGAAGGCGGTAGTATCGTTACCCAAACATACATCGGCTCAGAACGCGTAATTCCGAATTACAATATTATGGGTGTGGCTAAAGCTTCCCTTGAAGCGAGTGTCCGTTATCTAGCTGAAGATGTTGGGAAATACGATATAAGAGTAAATGCCATTTCAGCCGGACCAATTCGCACCATATCCGCTAAAGGAGTTTCTGGTTTCAACGAAAAAGCAAGTGTCGTTACGGAAAAAGCACCACTTCGTCGCAATGTCGACCAAGATCAGGTTGGAGATGCAACCATGTTTTTCCTAAGTGATCTTTCTCGAGGTGTCACTGGAGAAGTTTTACACGTAGACTCAGGATTCCATATTATCGGTGGTTAAGGAACAAAAAAAGATGCTTTTATGCTGTGCATGCAAAAAAGCGTCTTTTTTTATTCGCTACATACATATAATAATAAGGGGTGAATAAATGATAGATTGGTTTCTAACTCTTAGAGGAGATACATTTACTGCATTCGGTTTCAGCCATATCTTCATGTTGATCCTGTATATTATATGTGTTTTCTTACTTTTACTATTTCATCGGGAAATCAAGACGAATACAAAGATCTTCCAACGTATTCGGTGGTTTCTATTCGTTCTATTAGTCGGTTCAGAGATTATTTATCAAACCTGGACAGCCTTCCATGGAATCTGGGTATATCATCTGCCCTTCCATCTATGTGGTGTTGCCAGTCTGGTTGGAGCAATTGCTTTATTTACATTAAATAGAAAACTCATGGTAATCACCTTTTTTATCGGATTCATTCCAGCCTTTTTGGCATTAATCACCCCAGAGTTGCCTTATGATTTCCCTAATTTCCGGTACTTCAAATTTTTCATCCACCACATAGCAATTTCGACTACGAGTGTTTTTATCGCCGTTACAGCCAAACCTGGAACAATTACATTTAAAAACATGACCCACACGTATACCATATTAATTATCTACGCATTATATGTAGGATTTATCATAAATCCTTGGCTTGAGGCCAACTATCTTTATCTATCCAGCCCGCCTATCGTTGCAACGCCACTCGATTGGTTCGGCAACGGTATTTGGTACCGCATTAATTTGGGTCTAGTCGCATTCATCGTATTCCTGCTCCAATTTCTTACATTCCGTTGGCTGAAAAAGAGAGAATATATATAAAAGAATCCCAATCGTCTTGTCTTTCGACGATTGGGATTCTTTCTATAAATAGAACCATCTCTCTTTTAAAGCTAAAAGAACTGCATTGGTTCGATCTTTTACTTCTAATTTACCTAAAATAGAAGTGATGTGATTTTTTACTGTTTTGTCTGATATATCTAAGTTCACTGCAATCTCTTCATTCTGGCAACCCTTCACCAGCTCTCCCAACACTTCCCATTCTCTCCTGGTCAATAAGCCGATCGGTCTACGCACTTCTCCTTGGGAAACTTGTTTATATTTATCATAGATAACATTGGAAATGATGGGATGTACATAAGTAATCCCTCTTTGTATGTATTTAATCCCATCGACCAATTCTTCCACACTCATACCAACACTAAAAAAGCCAACTAAATCAAAATGTGTATAATCATCAATTGCATTCACTTCTGAATCAGGTAGAATTACCGCCACCTTTGTATCAGCAAACCTATAATTCCGTACTACTTCACGAACAGAAATATGAGCCTCTAAATCCAATATGACTAAATCACTATCAGTCTTCGCTTGAAATAAGTCATCGATGAACGCCGCGTTATAAACATGAAGTTCATGGTCAGGAAGCATTTCTTTTACCATCTCTACTACTGTTTCCTTGTGAACTTCAGCCCCCATTACAAATGATATGACACTCATTATTTTGCCAACTCCTATATAATATCTTTCTATATTATTGCGTACCATCTTCAAAAGTAATCACTTTGTCTCAGTTAATCAAAAACACCAAATATTTAATCCTAGTTCTATTTTATCATAATTAAAGATTATGGTATAACTTTAATCTATTCTGTAAGTAAAAAAATACCTTTTAAAGAATCAGTTCTACTGTAAAAAGGCACCTTTTTATCCTCCGAGTGTACTTTTTCTCTATTTCGGGTATTAAAGAGAGAATAATTGAGAAACCAAAGGAGAAAAGAACGTGAAAAAAATTACTTGGATAATTTTATCTCTTTTATTGAGTGTCTATATTGGCACACTTATTTTCCACCAAACAAAAGAACTACCTGATGGGACTTCTTATCTTGGTGAGGAGCATTGGCTCACAGAGGATGAGATTTCCTTCTTATATGATTTGACTTATCAAAAAGAAGGAGAAGAAGTCTATGAGCATGAAATTTTTAATACAGTCTTTCAAATGATAGAGGAAGCAGAGGAATTTATTATCATTGACATGTTTATGATCAATGATTTCTCTGATGAAGGTCGAGACTTTCCTGAGGTAAGTAAGATGTTTTCAGATAAAATTAAAACCCAACTTGAAAAATTCCCTGAACTCCAAGTGGTTATCATTACAGACGATATAAATCGGAGTTATCATTCTCATGATGCTACATACATTGATTATTTGGCAGATTATGGGGCAGAAATAATCTATACAGATTTATCCAAGCTACGGGATCCAAACATACTCTATTCAGGTATTTGGAGAATGTTCTTCCAATGGTTCGGTCAGGAAGGAAATGGTTGGTTGCCGAACCCCTTTGGAGAGACTTCTCCAGATGTCACCCTCCGCTCCTATCTAGCTCTATTGAATATTAAGGCAAATCATCGGAAAGCGATAATAACTGAAGCTGAAGGCCTCGTACTATCAGCAAATGCACATGATTCAAGTGGATTCCATTCTAATGTGGCGATTAAAGTAACGGGTCCCATCATTAAAGACATGATCGAAGCGGAGCACGCAGTAGCCGCATTTTCCGGTGGAAATTTAGATGCATTTCCGAATGTGCAACAACTAGAAAATCACTTTCCTCCTAAACAACGTTCAGAAGAGCGAACCATTCGAGCACAAATCTTAACGGAAAATAAAATTGAAACTAGCTTTATAGCTGCCCTGGAAAAATTAACTCGGGGTGATGAAGCTTGGCTAGGAATGTTTTACCTTTCCGACAGGACTGTAATTGGTGCATTACAAGAAGCAGCAAATCGGGGTGTTGAAGTCCGGATAATTTTAGACCCTAATGAGAATGCATTCGGTTCGCAGAAAATCGGCTTACCAAATATCCCTGTCGCAAAAGAATTGGTAGATGATACGAACGGAAAAGTTGAAATTAAGTGGTATCTTACAAATGAAGAACAATATCATTCTAAAATAGCTTATCTTAAAGGGAGTAAAGAAAGTTATGTTACAGCTGGGTCTACAAATTTCACTTCCCGGAATTTAGATAATTATAATATGGAAAATAATATAGCAGTAACTGCACCAAATACCAGTGGATTCATCCAGGAAATCGATGATTACTTTAAAAGGATTTGGAATAATGAAGACGCAGACTTTACAATTCCACATGACTCGAAAGAAGATGTTTTAACTCCAGTGAAATATGGGTTATATTGGGTACAAAAAACACTCCGTTTCACAACATATTAAATTAGATAAAGACAAATGACCTTGCTATACACCATGTACCCACCTTTTCATAATTTTATCTACAGCAATCAATATGGTAAACTATCTATATTGTGAAAGCATCTCCTTAAACACGATGCATTCTATGTGACTAATAGTACTTTCAATGAAAGGAAGGATTACCATGACAAAATTATCATATAGTGGTTTTAAATATGGAACGACTGATGTTGAAGTAAAATTGCTGGCGGATATACAAAATGATTGGATTGAGGTAACACATACGAAGCAAGTATCTCAAGTAATGAATAAAACAACAGGCGAATATATTCAAGTAAACCGAAACTCCTTAACGTGTGAAGTTGTTTCATAGTAAGACGTTACTTTGATGTATTAAATGGACGGATATTATAACATGTAATCTAACCGGCTTAACTCTGCATTCAGTAGGGTTAAGCCGGTTATTCATTCCTCACACCTATCCACACATGAATACTGATCATGGTGCCCAGATTGACTACTCTCCTCTCTTCGTCTTACACTAGTTAATAATTACAGCGGATGAAAGTAGGATGCTTGTATGGATAAACAATTAAAGGATTTCAATATACACTTGCAACACATTGAAACGCTTGCTCCGAAAATAAATCAAGGTATCCAAATCATTCTTGTCATCAATGGAGAACTTCATGTTGAAACAAACTCTAGGTACTATCATTTGGCTGCAGAGGACCTGCTCATCATCAATCATAATCAATTATTTCAAGCAGCTGGAAGTAATGATAATCGGACACTAATGATTACAATATCAGACTCCTTTATGAGCAATTATTACGAGGCCTACCACAATAGCCGTTTTGATTGTTTTTCCAGGGAAATCGATTTAGGTAAAGAGTCAATCATTCATGCATTATTGAAACTTATTGCCGAAACAGCAATTGCTCATTTCCGCAAAAATGAAGGGTACAAAATCGAGATTCAAAGTCATATTAGTGAAATCCTGCTTATTTTGATTCGCAGATTTAGAACGGAAAGTAAAAGCATACAACGAGTAGATAGCGAAGATAAGCAAATTCAGCAGATCCATTCCTTTATGGAAGAAAATTATGATCGACCAATCACTTTAGATGATATTGCGGATCATTTTTATTTATCTCCAGGATATCTCTCCCGCTATTTCAAGGAGAAAACAGGGATTGGATTTAAAAGGTTCTTAATGAACATTAGAATGGAACATGCACTAAAAGAATTATTGTATACACCTTATTCCATCTCACAAATCGCAATTAACAACGGATTTCCAAATACAAAATCCTTTACAAGTCTTTTTAAAGAAACTTATAAAATGACACCGACAGAATACCGAGAGAGGCATCAAGTTGAGAGAAAAGATAAAGTTACTTACTATGAACAGGACGTTGAATTTAACATTATCTCTTTCCAAAACATCCTCGGTAAACTTGGTATATATATGGAGAATACGAATAAAAGATTCAACTCCACTGAAACTAGAATGGAAAGAGTTGAAATTGATATAAACGGACCAATTATAGATGACCCCATTATCTATCGGCCAAAACATAATCTGTCAATTGGTGAATTAAGAGAAATACTTAAAGATAGTGTCCGGACACAAATTTTAACCGCCAAAAAAGATTTACATTTAGAATATATAGCAGTCCGCAATTTGATTCACGGAACAACAATTATTCCAGAAGTTGAAACAGATGAAATAATTGCTACAACCTCTCCATATTTTGATTTGGACTATGCGCTCAACTTCTTAAGACAAAATGATCTTTCCTTATTTGTACGTGTTGATTACCGAGAAATAACAAGGGATGAGGATCAATTTTTCACAAAACTGCGAGACTTGATCGCCCACTGTTTAAACCTTTATGGAAATTCATTTGTAGAAACGTGGTACTTCATGTTCTATGAGCCATATCACACAGGGGTGAGTCCCAATGAATTGAAAAGAGTCTATACAACCCTCTATCGGAATTTAAAAAATATCATCCCTTCCATCAATGTAGGGACATTCATTCCATATTCCTATCAGACAGAAAAACTAAGTAAACAGCATGTATGGATGCTCGAGAGAGATACGAAAATCGACTTTTTCGCTTACGAGGCGAATCAAAATGAAATTATTGATTTTGAGGAACTAGGAGATAATCGGTTTTCATTGGAAAAGGATTATATAAAAAATAAGACATTGAAAATAAAATCCTATCTGCGCAAACATAAAAAAGATAGACCAATTCATATGGTTAGCTGGAATGTACTTTCAGGCAATACACGACATACGAATGGAACTTTCTTTCGTGGTGCTTTGATCATGAAAAGCGCCCTTGATGTTGCCAGAGATGTTGAATCGATGGGTTTCTGGATTAATACCCATCAACATGAAAAGTTGGGGAAAAATCGAAAAATCCGTTTAGAAGGTATGGAGCTTTACCATTATTTCAGTGGTAAACGCCCTGCTTTCTTTGCGATGCATTTCCTCGAAAGGCTGCAAGGAGAACTCATCGCGGTAGGGGAAGAATTCGTATTAGCCAAAAATGAAAGAGGGTACCAGCTCATCTTGATGAACCCTAATAATGTGAACCCTTATTATTCAATCGAAGAGACTTTAATGAATAAGTTAAACAAGGAAATCAATATTAATATTGCTGGTATGGAACCAGGGGAGTATCAAGTCCGGAAACGTGTATTTGATAAAGAGCACGGAGCATTGTATACCAAATGGTGGGAATTGAACAGCAAGTACGGAATGGATGAGGAAGTGATCGATTATATCGTCAATACGAACCAGCCTTCCCTGGAACTTTTTGATGAGACAATCGGGGACGAAGGAACTCTATCCTTATATTCTTACCTAACGAATAATGCAATTCATTTTTATGACATAAGAAGAACATGGAATTAATGGGTATTTACATCTTGTCCTATTATCTTATGAAATTGGAGCAAATTACAATGCATAGATCAGTCCTCTAAAACAACATTGTTTTAGAGGACTTTTTGCTTGCCTAGAGCTTTCCTAATTTACCTGTTCGTACTTTTTCAGCAATGATAAATCTACAAATTTAATTGAAAGAACTTCTCCGCAAGACAAACAAACCGTCAATTGCTTGTCGAAATCCGGCACTTTGACAAATGAATCTCCATTACAAGACTTACACTTCAACTAAATCCGCCTCCCATAAAGTTCTTGTATTATCTAATTCATTAATACGGATCATTCGCTGATTTTGTTTCATTTTACTTACAGTAAATTCCAATATCCTACAATATCTGACATAGTGTATAACTGAAGCCGTTACAGCCAATTAAATCGATTCATAAAATAAAAGTACTAGAGGAGGTGTTGATATGAATAGGGCACCTATCAACGGAAGAGGCTGGTGTATTTTCCCCGGTTATCGTTGGTGTGGTCCTGGCTGCAATGGACCTGGATACCCCACAAATGCAGTAGATGCTTGCTGTATGCGCCATGACTTGTGCTTGCAACAAGGACGTGATCGCTGTTATTGTGATTACATGTTTTTAGAATGTTTGCGTCCTTATCTAGATGGACCATATCCAGAAAACAGGCATGCCCGGTTGATGTATCATACTATACGATTAAAGACGAAATTTACATGCCGTTGATAGCAATTAAATGATAATATCATCGTATTATTTCAATTATTCTACCTATAAATTAAGATAAGACTTTTAGACAGAAAGTATCCTCCCATAGGCATTTAACCCATTCAATCTGTCCCGTTCAACATATAGTATCAATATAGATGATCATCCCATTCCGGAACACACTGATTGTTAGTAAATGATGGGTTGAATTAACAGCGAGGAGGAATATTTATGTATGGATTCGGCGGTGGTTATGGCTGTGGTTGCAACAATTATGTAAGCCCTAGTTATGGACACGGAACAAGCAATACATTTGTTTTGATTGTCGTATTATTTATCCTACTCATTATCGTTGGTGCGACCTGCTATAAATAAACCACGTAAAAATGCCAGCCACTAAAAGTGGCTGGCTGAATTTTTACCTTTATATAGTGTACATAATAAAAGAGCTTCCAGCCGGGATTGAACCGACGACCTCTTCCTTACCATGGAAGCGCTCTACCTACTGAGCTATGGAAGCATTTAATCTGAAATTAAAAATGGCTCCACAGGTAGGATTCGAACCTACGACCGATCGGTTAACAGCCGATTGCTCTACCACTGAGCTACTGTGGAAAATCATCAATTTTATTTGTAAATAATATTATACCATGTATTAAATACAATGCAAGATTTTTAAAAATCCTAAGATACATTGACTTGTATCTTAGGATTTTTCGTCATTATGGATTTAACTTATTTTTTTGAACCGAGGGGAGAAAAGCTTCATGAACAATTGACCGAAAGGGAAAATATAAATAATGAACGCTGCAACAATTCCAACAATCCATGACATTTCATAAAGAGGTTGGAAGAACGGTACAAATAATCCAATTAAACAAAGAACACCAGCAATCACTAGTGTGATGATTGCATTTATGTTAAAGCCGTTTTTATAATTGTATTTTCCATTTCGTGAATATAGTTCTTTTAAATCTAAGTTCGTTTTATCAACCACAAAATATTGGGCTAACATAATACCTGTTATTGGCGCCAATAAGCCCCCGACAATACTTAAAAACGTAAAGATACTAGTCGAGTTTTCCATCAGCTTCCAAGGCATTAGGAAGATTGCAATCAGCGCAGCTAGTGTCGCACCTGATTTGAAAGTAAGGTGTTTTGGAAACAGTGACGCCAACTGATAACCAGCTGGAACAATATTTCCTGTAACATTAACTGATAATGTTGTTAGACATAGCGTCAACACCGAAATCCCAATTGCAAATCCGCTATCGAATCTAGCCACTACATCCAATACGTTCCAAATTGGTGTACCGAAAGCAATTTCGGAACCAACAATGATTGCAATACTAGCTACAGCAAATAATAAATAAGTTACAACTAAACCAACTGTTTGTCCAACAGCTTGGTCTTTTGGTGTACGAGAAAGTCTAGTAAAATCTGATACACTAACCATCGGGGCTGCCCAAGCTGCGACAATCGCAGTAACAGCACCTAAAAATACAATGATTGGATTTCCACTGATTCCAGATCCCGTATAACTTAAAATTGGACCAATACCACCAGCTAAGTTGATTGCCCAAATTGCCATACCACCAAAAACAATATAAACAAGTGGAGATAAAATATTAGCAAATTTCCCTAACAAGTCCATTCCACCATAGATTAAAGCAACGTTGAATGCCCAAAATATAAGAAATGAGATTAAGCCTGGTAATGATAATCCCAACAGGTTCAAATCGCCACCTAGCGTTAGAAATCCTGGCCATATTTTACCGATTAAGATCGCAAAAGCCTGGCTTCCTGCGAACGTCTGAAATCCAAACCACATAATCGCAGCAATAACTCCCCTTAACACACCAGGAATAACTGCACCTTTATTTCCAAATGATGAACGTAACAACATAGCAAATGGCAAACCATACTTTGATCCAGCATGCCCGTTCAACACCAGGATTGCCGCAATTAAAATTGTCGCAACCATAATTGCAGAAAATACCTGTCCTACTGATAATCCAATGGCAAACAGCCCACCGATTGCAATATAGTTCGGAATGTTATGCACAGAACCCATCCAGATAGTAGTATAATTGCTGATACCCCAATTTCTCTTTTCCTTTATCGTTGGTAGAATGTCTTCACTAAAACCATTTTGCTTTAGTTCTTCTCTATTTAAGTGTTCCAGATGGAATACTCCTTTCACTGTTAGGAACAAAACCTTTTAAAATACAAACCCTTCATTCCGCTTTTAAAGATTCCACAGTATTCCAACTCATATCTTGTCCAACCAAGTTATATTAATGCAGATATTTAATAAGAATGATATCCACAATTACTCTTTTATATCAGTGTAATTATACACTGTATAAACTTGATAATATATTGTCTTTTATATAGAAAAACACTATCGATTTTTAGGAAGAGTTGCTAAAAATCATCCATATAAGATACCCATTCCATAAATTTAATAATGATAAACATAAAAAAACCATTCTCACGATTGTGAGAATGGTCGATGAGAGCTTCCAGGCGGATTCGAACCGACGACCTCTTCCTTACCATGGAAGCGCTCTACCTACTGAGCTATGGAAGCATTTAATCTCTGCAAATAAAAAAATGGCTCCACAGGTAGGATTCGAACCTACGACCGATCGGTTAACAGCCGATTGCTCTACCACTGAGCTACTGTGGAACAATATCATTTAATTAATTTGGTTTGGCCTGGCAACGTCCTACTCTTGCAGAGACAAAGTCTCAACTACCATCGGCGCTGGAAAGCTTAACTGCTGTGTTCGGTATGGGAACAGGTGTGACCTTTCCGCCATCATTACCAGACCTATAAGATTAAATATATATTTGTACCTTGAAAACTAAATAAGAGTAATGGAACGACATCAAAATAGAATTTAGTTAAGTCCTCGATCGATTAGTATTTGTCAGCTCCACATGTCACCATGCTTCTACCTCAAA
>NZ_JBHUDE010000011.1:0-91982 GCF_042678205.1 Oceanobacillus luteolus | reverse complement strand
TTATAAGGACGTTATCCGAGTGCATAAAACACCTTCCCTAATCGAACGTGAGAGGTTCTCACGTGCTACGAGCACATAAAAAACTTACCTAATCAAACGTGAGAGCTTCTTGCATGCTACAAGTGCATAAAATACTCTTCCTAATCGAACGTGAGAGGCTCTAACGTTCTACGAGTACATAAAACACCTTCCCTAATCGAACGTGAGAGGCTCTAACGTGCT
Organism: Oceanobacillus luteolus; assembly: GCF_042678205.1. Classification (NCBI taxonomy): domain Bacteria; kingdom Bacillati; phylum Bacillota; class Bacilli; order Caryophanales; family Bacillaceae; genus Oceanobacillus; species Oceanobacillus luteolus. The sequence goes on along the minus strand of NZ_JBHUDE010000011.1, from coordinate 91,760 downwards.
ACGAGTACATAAAACACCTTCCCTAATCAAACATGAGAGGTTCTCACGTGCTACGAGTTCATGATGATACCTTCTAATCGACAATTACTCCAAATATTAGAATGTGGTTTGTTTTTTATGAATATAGTTCTCTTTCTTTATTGCAACAAAAAATAATAGAGAAAGGAGAATAGATATGGCGCATTATAACCTTATCTATGACTTCAAGCACACTTTAGTGGGGGAGAGCAGGTTATTGAATGACAAGGGGAACAAACAGACTATTACCTTGAGGCTGAGCTCTCAAGAAATCGGATCAGGCGGGCGTAATGATACCTTCGTCGTTCAATTACAGGCGCAGGTTCAGCGTATGTGGTTCACTGTAAAGACGGCTTCGTTCCCAAGGAATGGGATGAAAGAGGTAAAGTGGACTGGTATGGCTGGTACTTCATATCGACTACGTATGGAGAAATCAACAGATGATGTCCGGGTAATCGGCGTTGGTGTACTGCATAACTAAGCTGGCATCATGAATTGACAGTATGCACGACAATATTATAAGTATTCTTGTTTCTTATGAAATCTCCATCCCGGTATTTTGTAGTGTAAACCCTTACAAATATAATATAAATGACCATGATTAAACAATAGAAGATTGCCCTAGAGAAAAAGTGGGTGTTTTTCCAGTAAATGGAGGGTAAAAATAACACAGCACCATATTTGGATGTGTTATTTTTTGCAAAAGGAGCAGGATTGCCTTAAGCACGTTGTATGCAAAAGAACCTCAAATTATATTGGGTTCTCAATAAGTTATTCTTTCGCTTTCAGTTCACAATACTTCTTCACAAGATCGGAAGAATGACTCGCGTGCTCGATGAGTTTGTTTAGAAGTTGCTTTTCTTTTTCCGACAGGTCTTCATCCATCAGACATTTTGTGTAAAGTGTTTGGGTTTCTCTGGCTTTGCAGAAACAAGCCATCCCAAATCTTCCATTTTGATAACAATCACCCCCATCATCTACTTTTTATTATCAGCTTTAATGACATCGGAAAGATGCTTTATGATAGCTTCTAAATTATCTAATTTGCGTTCAAATCTAGCGAACAGGTAAATGGTTATAGCGATAGGGAACCCGAAGTTCCCTATTATCGAAATCCAAATAGGGATTAATTCTGGAATCATGTGGCATCCTCTCCAATCTTATAAAGTCTGAAAGGTGCTACTCATTAGAACCGTCTTATCGATTGGCTTTACCATCATATGGTGCGTATATCTAGTAAAGTGATTTCGATTTTTAAGATTAAATCAATAAAATAATTATTTCTATGGTTGTATTTTGAGAGTTCAAAATCTCTTTAGTATGTAGAAGGGGGGTGAGCTAAATGTTAATCATCTTGTAATTGAGAAAAGTTGGTTGGACTATACATCAAAAGGATGTGTAACATGCCTGCAAGCAGGAAGGGACTTACGGAGAATAGTGTGGGCAATATTTTTTACTATATTGCATGTGAAAGGCGATACTCATTATAAAAAACAAAAAACGCTCCATCCCTTGAAGGATAAGCGTTTTAAAATATGGAGCATGCGGGGCTCGAACCCGCGACCTCTTGCATGCCATGCAAGCACTCTCCCAGCTGAGCTAATGCCCCGTTAATAGTAAGAACAATATTTATTATAGGAGTAAACTAGAAATATTTCAAGTGAATTGTTATCGAATTAAAACAGTCTATGATTAGGTTAGGGACTATATAACCTTTTTCAAGAAATAATAGGAATAACGTCCTTTTTCCAGTCTGATTTAACGAAAAATTAATAGTAATATAAAAAATTACATGTAATATTTAAGATATCCGGTAAATAAGCGGAGGAAATTAAACTGAGGAGGGAAAAAAATGAGAAATCCAGTAAGTGAGAAGGCATTTCATCTACTGCTTGCTTTTGCTTTAGTCCTAATGAGTTTTACTGGCGTATTTGCTATTATTTCAACGGCTGAGAGCAATGAAGTTACGGCGGATGAATTGTTTATATCAGAGTATGTGGAAGGCAGTTCCTTTAATAAAGCGATTGAAATTTATAATGGGACTGGTGAGGCTGTCGATTTATCAGATTATCAAATATCACTTTATTCCAATGGAGCAGCACAAGCAACGCAATCATTGAATCTTTCTGGAACATTGGAGCATGGGGATGTTTACGTTCTTGCTCATGGTAGTGCAGATTCAGCTATCCTCTCGATTGCAGACGTTACGAATAATACAGTTATTAATTTTAATGGTGATGACGCTTTATCTCTAAATAAAAATAGCGAAGTCATTGATGTAGTTGGAGAAATTGGCGTTCGGGAAAACTTTGGCCAGGATAAGACTCTTGTCCGAGGGTCTGGAGTGACTGGACCAGTAACTGTTTATCAGGTATTAGATTGGGATGAGTATGCATCAAATACGTTTGCTTATTTAGGCAGTCATGTCATGGATGGCGTTGATCCTGTTGATCCACCAGAAGAACCGGGAGAGCCGGGGAATCCGGATGTTGATGAATATACGATTGATGAAGCTCGTCAACTTGCTGACGGGACAGTCGTCCGAGTGGAAGGAATTGTTACAGCAGATAGTCGCGCTTTAAGTAATGGTGCACAGTTTACAACTTATATTCAAGACGAGACAGCAGGCATTAATCTTTTTGCTTATAACCAAGATGCATTGCCTGATGTTAATAAAGGCGACAAAATTGTCGTTACAGGAGAACTCGCTACTTACAACGGGTTAAAAGAAGTAGTTCCTGCATCAATTGAAGTAGTGGCAGAAAATCAACCACTGCCAGAACCGAAGCAGATTACATTGGAAGATTTACAGAACCCGCAAATTGCAGAAAACTATGAAGGTCAACTTGTCGAGGTGCAAGGTTTCATAAACAACATCCCAGCTAGTCCGGCGGGTGGTGGGTATAATGTTTCCTTGATTGATGGAGACTTTAACGGTACAACTCTCCGTGTAATGGAAAACGCTCTGGATATTACACAAGTGGAGGAAGATTTCTGGTATGATATCACAGCAATTGTCAGCCAATATAATACATACCAGCTCATTCCTACAGAACAAGCTGACATTGTGAAAAGTGAAGTACAACCAGACCCGCCATCAGCTTCCGGGTATTATGAAGCAACTGTTGAAAGAATTACAGATGGAGATACAATTCGCATTCAAGATCCTGTATTTGGTGAAACTCGTATTCGATTCTTGAATATGGATACAGCAGAAACTTATGCAGCCAAAAACAAAGATCCAAAACGGGCCGAAATTAACGCGAACCAAAAGTATTATGGAGATTTAGCGACAGAGCATATTTCAACACTTATTCAGCCAGGAGATAAAATCTATCTGAAAGTAGGCGATCAGCCAACTGATGATTACGGTAGAATTTTGGCTGAAGTAATCCGTGAAGACGGCTTAAACGTCAACTTGGAAATGGTCCGTGCTGGATTCGCTTCAACTTACTTCCTTGCCCCGATTGATGAAGAAGCTTATCCAGTATATCAGGAGGCAGTAAGAACTGCTGAGGAACAAGGATTGGGGATTTGGAATCCAGAGAACCCATTATTGGAACTTCCATTTGCTTTCCGGGCGAATGATGACCAAAAAGGATTCCTTCGCTATGTAGGTAATTCTGACACGATGGAATATGTCGAACCTGATTTATGGTCAACTGTTCCAGTAGATAAACGTATTTTCTTTGTTAGTGCAGAGGAAGCAGAATCTTATGGTTTCCGCCCAGAAGGTTCTGAAGAAGAACCTGAAGAACCAGTAGATCCGGAAGAGCCGGTTGAACCTGAAGAACCGAACTATGTCGTGATTGAACCGAAGAAAAATAATGGTACTGCTACTATTCATAATAAAGAATTTGATAAGGTTCAAGATGGCGATCATGTATTAATCAACATTTATAACGAGAAAAAATCTCGCAGTCTCTTATTGAATAAGAAACAAGTTGACTTGTTGAAGGAAAAGAATGCTTATCTGACGGTCACAGATGGAACGAAGTCAGAGACGTTTAAAATGACAGATGTAAAAACATCCGTTTTAAAAGTAACTTTAAAGTAAAGATGGTAGCTGACTCAAGCATATTGCTTGAGTCTTTTTTATCTTAACGCTTCACGAATCATTTAGACTCGGATAGAATAAAGACATATATTTGGAAGTGTTCATTCCTAAGGGGGTAATTATATGGAGGAGAACAGAAAACAAATTGTTGAAAGAATCGCTAATCGTGAAGCTTTGATAGGTATTGGACTGGCATTATTTAATTTTATATGGTGGTTCGGATTTGCATATGGGCTAGGCAGTAAAGACCCATCAGAGTATACATATATTTTGGGTTTTCCAGCTTGGTTCTTTTACAGTTGCGTTTTGGGCTTTATCGTGATGGTGGTTATCTTAATCATCGTCATAAAGAAGTTTTTTGTTGATGTGCCATTAGATGAAGAGGAGAAGCGGAAATCATGAACTGGGAAGCGATTATACCATTATTACTATTTTTAATGATCATAAGCATCGTTGGGGTGTGGGCGAGTAAATATGTAAGAACGACGGATAGTTTTCTCCAAGAGTACTTTTTAGGCGGGAGAAGTCTTGGTGGTTTTGTTCTTGCAATGACGATGGTGACGACATATGGGAGTGCCAGCAGCTTCCTAAGTGGGCCTGGAGCAGCTTACAATGAAGGGTTAGGCTGGGTGTTGCTTTCTATGGCCCAACTCGTTACAGGATATTTCACACTAATGATTTTGGGTAAAAAGTTTGCCGTTGTCACACGACAGTATAAGGCTGTCACGATCGTTGACTACTTAAAAGAACGCTATCAGTCAAAATGGGTCGTCATTATTTCTGCCATCAGCATTTTATTATTCTTATTTTCTGCCATGTCAGCACAATGGATCGGTGGTGGCAGACTGATTCAGTCTTTAACGGGACTTTCTTATTTCTCATCTTTATTGATTTTCTCTATATCTATTCTTATTTACGTCATTATCGGCGGATATCGTTCGATTGCACTTACAGATGCGATTCAGGGAATCATTATGGTCTTTGGAACGTTGGTTTTACTGATAGGTGTTATTGTTGCAGGAGGCGGGGTTCCACAAATCATTTCAGATATGGCTGCTGAGAATCCGAATCTGATTACCCCATTTGGTGCGGAAGGGACACTTACTCCAGCGTTTGTATCGTCATTTTGGGTGCTCGTTGGGGTCGGAGTCGTAGCCTTACCACAAATCGCTATTCGTACGATGTCTTATAAAAATTCAAGAGCGATGCACCGGGGCATTATTATCAGCACAGTTGTTGTTGGATTCATTATGCTGAATATGCATTTAATTGGAGCACTTTCACGTCCTGTGTTACCTGGTATTGAAATAGGGGATACGGTAATGCCGCTTGTGGCACAAGAAGTATTGCCGAACTGGCTGACCGGAATTGTCCTTGCTGCACCGATGGCGGCGATTATGACGACAGTAAACTCCTTATTGCTCTTAGTTAGTTCAACCATTGTAAAGGATGTTTATTTAAATTATATTGAGCCGACCGCTGCGGAGAATAAAGTACGTAAAATTAGTATGGGAATAACCACGTTACTTGGAATCATTGTTATTTTATTATCTTTGCAGCCGCCGGATCTGATTATTTGGTTGAATCTTTTCTCTATGGGAGGTCTGGAAGCGACTTTCCTATGGCCAATCGTTCTAGGTCTTTACTGGAAAACAGGTAATAAATACGGAGCAATTGCTTCGATGGCAACGGGTGTAGGTAGTTATATTGTTTTTGAAAGTTTCTACCCACAACCATTCGGCATGCATTCCGTTGTCACATCAATTCTTATCTCTCTATTAGGTTATGTGCTGGTAAGTCTTGTAACAAAGGGGAAGATAAAAACTATTTGAAGATTGGACAGGGGGGAAACTCTCTGTCCATTTTTAGCATATCCATAAACCTAACTCCGTCTAGGGTCGGAGGATATTTCATACGATAGCATGTTGGAAAGAGAGCTTTTTTTTAATAAGCTAAGCTTAAGAATAAAGGGATGGGAGTGGTTTTAAATGGTGGGATTTTTTCATAAAATGGGGCATCCGATTGTACAAGAAAATACAGTAGAAGCTGAAGAAATTCGAGAGCTTGCTGTATATTCTGATGTGACGAATATATATTTTTCCGTTCATGATAAAAAACAAGTTCATTTGGTGCTTGAAACGTTTGAGAAGGGACCTGAACTTGGGGTACAGTTCATGGATCGAAGGTTGGAAATTAATCTGGAATTCCTTAAGAAAAGAAGTTTTATCCAAATGAAACAAAATACCAGTACACTTACGATATATTTACCTAGAGATTGTGCTGACTACTATCATATCCATTCTTCAGTTGGTAATATCCGGTTTACAGATTTATTTTTTATTGAAGGGAAGTTCAAGACAGGCGCTGGGAATATTAAAGTTGAGGATGTGGATGCGGAAAAAATTACAATAGAGTCCGGTGCAGGAAATATCAGATTGAATCGCGTTAATACAGAGGATTTACATGCCGTTTCAGGGGCAGGAAGTATAAAAGGGAGAGAATGCAGAGGGAAAATAAATATTAAATCAGGTGCAGGTAATGTTGATTTCCATGTGGATGGTGAGGATGATTTATCCATGAAATCTGGAGCGGGAAATATTAGCGTAGGATTCTCAGGTATTGCTAATCTGAATGCGGCTTTACAAGTAAGTGCAGGATTTGGTAACGTTCAAACAGATTTCCCACTGGAAGGAAAAAAGCCAAGTAACTTATCAGGAGTACTTGGTAATGGTGATAAACAATTTATCTTTAAAACAGGTGTCGGAAATATTAACCTATATTATCCCTGAAAAATATAAATGCTGAGAAAGAACACACGATAAAGGAATTCGTGTGTTTTTTTAATTGTCGTTAATTACGGAATGATAATTTTGCTTGGATATATGATAGAATGTATTTATTCTTTATAAGAAAAGTGCCAACTATTATACAACTTTAAAATCTAAGCAGTTCTGATTTCCTCTATAGACAAGAGGAAGCAATTGTTTTAGGGATTGCTTTGAGGAGGGTATCTATGCCTAACCAAAAAAGAATTAGAGATTATGGAATTAAGATAGGAAAATTGGAACCAGGTTTTTATAACTCGATCACGGATGTTGAGGGAGTGACTGTTGGCCATGTCACACTTGATGAACAAGATATTCAAACTGGAGTAACTGCGATTTTACCCCATCAAGGAAATGTCTTTAAAGAAAAGCTGGTCGCCTCCAGTCATGTCATTAATGGATTTGGGAAGTCGATAGGAACGATTCAAATCAATGAATTAGGCACATTGGAATCTCCTATATTATTAACTAATACATTAAGCATCGGAACAGCCACTGATGCATTAATCGGTTATATGCTAGAACAAAATCCTGAAATCGGCAGAACAACCGGTACAGTTAATCCAGTTGTATGTGAATGTAATGATATGGAACTCAATGACATTCGGAAGCGCTCCATTACGGAGGAACATGTTATTCAAGCATTGCGTCAAACATCAAAAGAGGTAATGGAAGGTTCTGTTGGTGCGGGAAGGGGAATGCTTTGTTATTCATTAAAAGGCGGTATAGGAACTTCCTCAAGGCTAATGGAATTGAACCATGGTACATATACAATGGGGGTTTTGGTTTTATCTAATTTTGGTACGTTAAGCGATTTAAAGGTGAATGGAAAAGCTGTCGGGGAAGAGCTGAAAAGAGCCCTGCCAAAAGCAAGGGAAGAGAAAGATAAAGGCTCCATCATCGTTATCGTCGCTACGGATTTACCTGTAACAGAAAGGCAGTTGAATCGGATAATCAAGAGGTCCGTGACGGGATTGTCCCGTACTGGATCCACCATCGCAAATGGTAGTGGGGAAGTGGTGATTGGATTTTCAACAGCTACGAAAATTCCTCATCAAAAGCCATCACATCTTCTCTCAATCCCCATGATACATGTGGAGGATATGGATATAGCCTTCCGAGCGGTTGGAGAGGCTACCGAAGAGGCGGTATTAAATTCACTTGTAACAGCAACGCGTGTTTCGGGACGAGATGGGAATGAAAGACTTGCTTTTAAGGATGTAGTAGAAGAGTATAATATAGAGTTAGGATAATAGGAAAAGGTGGTTTTCTGTGTGTCAGATGAACCACCATTATTTACTTCATTAGAAAGGAAGCACCATCTATTACTTCAATGTCATCCCTCTGCTTTACTTCCCCCATTAATTGAAAAAGTGCCTCATCTTTCCGCTTTGCTTCAATCATACAGTCGATTTGCGGGACACTTCCTTTAATTGCATGGAGGAATTGAAAGAACATATCGCTGTCTACATAGTCGGCATGGTGACGAAATGCTTTCTCGTTCTTTGGACTGGAAATATGCATTTTAATCGGGAGTGGAGAATGTTTCCAGGTGTCCACTACTCGATCCCAATGGGTTTCCCAATTTTGGTGTTGATGATGAGCGAGGTGATGGTGATAATCAAAGACTAAAGGGATGTCCAACTTTTCACATAAGTACAGCGTATCATCTAAGGTAAATGACGTATCGTCGTTCTCAAGCATAATCATGTTTTGGATAACCTTTGGGACGTCCATCCAATTATCGATGAACCGCTCGAGTGACTTATCCGTTTCCTTATAATTGCCGCCGACATGCATGACACAACGATGTGTCGGGTCAACCTTCATTGCTTTTAACAATAAATAATGCATCTTTAAAGTGCGGATGGAATTCTTCAAGACCTGTTTCTCTTTTGAGTTAATAAGAACAAAATGATCTGGATGGAAATCGATTCGTATTCCATGTTCTTCTGCAAAGTTTCCGAGCTTACGCAAGGCTTCATATAATTCCAGTCTAAAAGTTCTTTATGGTTTGCTAATGGAATGAGGCGAGAGGTTAATCGATAAAAATGAATGTCTGAGGCGGCATTATGTTTTAAGAGCCTCAGGGTATTCTGGATATTCGAAAGTGCGATACGCTCCAATTTACGAATCGCGGCTTCCCGATCAGATATTTTATTGAATTGGGCAAATGTCATCGTTTGGGATGGGGATGCGTTCGTCAGTTCCATACTCATTGCAACATAGCCGAGCCGTACAATTGTCACGTTTAACCACCTCATTGATTTTACATTATTTAATCACCATTCTACAGCAGCGCCTGATATACGTTTAACACTACGTATTCGAGATATCTCCTCAACCAGCCTGTGCATGGCCAAGTTTTTTTGTTTTGCTTCAATCATGATGTCGAAATCCTGATTCAGTTCTTTAGCCAATTTTAAGAAAGGAAGGATAAATTCTAAAGATACATGATCAGCATGTGAACGATATGCCTTTTCAGACTTTGGTGAAGATATATGTACTTTAGGTATTAGGTGAAAGTCATTCCATGTAGCGAAAATACGCGGTAAGTAGTCAGCTAAGTCACTTTCCGTTGGATTCGCCATATGGTGATGATAATCCAAGAGCATAGGAATACGCTCTCGTTCACACGTTATCAGAGTCTCCGAGACGTTATATGTTTTATCATCATTTTCCAAAGTCATGACATTTTTTATTTGAATTGGCAATTGTTTAAGATTCTGATGAAATCTAGTTAATGTTTTTTTCTTATCGCCGTAAGCCCCACCTATATGAATATTGATCAAACCTTGTTCCTCTGCATTCATCGCCTGGAGCATATCATAATGATATTGCATATCCACAACGGCATTTCTCGTCACTTCTTCTCTGGCGCTTGTAAAAAGTGTAAATTGATTAGGATGAAAACTTACCCTTAATTTAAATTTTTGTATAAGATCTCCAATTTCCTTCCATTCACGTTTGAAAGGAGTGATGAAGTCCCATTTCACTTCGGGGTGAGTGGCTAAAGGAACGAGTGAACTTGAAAGACGATATAATTCAATTTGATGTGCGATATTATAATATAAAATTCTTTTTGTATGATGAAGGTTTTGTGCAGTGACTGATTTTAATTTTTCCATTCTTTCTTCTTTTGGAAGCGATGAGTAGCGTGCAAATGTTAAAGCCTTTGACGGGCTGGCATCCCATAAATCCAATGCATTAGCTACGTATCCAAATCTAATTTTCATTTCCTTCCCCCTAAAGCTTTTAATATTAATATCTGTAATTGTTAATGGATGTATGCAGAAATGAAGATGGAGAAAATTTATAGGGTGTAAGATGGTATAGAAAGGGAAATTGAAGTGTAAGTAAACTTTTATGATAACTAATTTAGGTTATTATAATGATTAATGTTACTATTGATAGAAGTCGTCACTAGGATAACACTCATGATAAATTTAAGGAGCAAACAGTATGTCTAATAAAAAGTCCAATTATCGAAAAGACGCCAAATCGATAAGTGTTGAAGTAAAAGAAGCTGATGAACTATTAGCATTTCTATTAAAGGTAATGTCTAACCGAAGCAGGAATTCCGTCAAATCAATCCTTGCTAGAGGTCAAGTGACGGTCGATGATCATATCGAAAAGCAGTTTAATTATAACTTAAAGCCAGGTCAAAGGGTTACTATTTTAAAGAATAAAGCTGCAGTGAAGCAAGATGTATTGATCGGAATGAAAATACTTTATGAAGATGAACATATTATCGTTATAAATAAAGAAGCTGGATTATTATCTATTGCGACAGAAAGTGAAAAACAGCAGACAGCATTACACCAATTAATGAAATATGTGAAAAGAGAAGACCCGGACAACCGGATATTCGTAGTGCATCGTTTGGATAAGGACACGTCGGGTGTCATGATGTTTGCAAAAAGTGAACAAGTAAAAAGGAAACTGCAGGATAATTGGAACCAGACTGTTAAAGAGCGGATATATGTAGCGTTGGTTGAAGGTAAGGTATCCAAGCGGGAAGGCTATATTACTTCTTGGCTGCGAGAAACAAAAACACATCTCATGTATTCCAGTCAAACACCAAATGATGGCTTATTTGCGAAAACTAGATATAGGGTCATCCAAGGGAATAATGAATTTTCATTGTTGGAAGTGAGTCTGGAAACCGGCCGAAAAAATCAAATTCGTGTCCATATGCAGGATTTGGGCCATCCTGTTGTAGGTGATAAAAAATATGGATCAAAGAAGAGAAATGCGATTGGCAGGCTTGGGTTACATGCAAGGACCTTAACTTTCCTTCACCCGGTAACAAATAAACAAATATCTTTTAAAGCTGATATACCAGCATCATTTCTTAATAAATCCAAATAAACGATTGTTTTAAAAAATGCATTTTGGACGAATAAGCAACGAAAGTCTTTTAATGATAACTCATGGAATTTCAAAGATGTGAATAATAACGGTGTATTTTCAAACACTAATAAAAACTTCACACTAGGAGGAATGATCTTGAGTAATAAGAAAAGACAGTTCAAGGAAAACACACAAAGTGGGGAGCATCGCAACGGACGAAAAAGTCAATACAAAAATTATAATGCTGAAAAAGGTGAAGCCCCTAACGAATACTTGAGTAAAAGGGATTAACAATCTAGTTATTGACATAAAAATAAACATCATCGCTTTAAACAGCCATGATGTTTTTTCATTTGTATTCATTTGACCTCATTTTATCTTGTTTTTAAATGAAATGCTACCTGTTTAAAATCCCTTTTTGTAAATAGATCATTTCTTTAGCCAGTTTTTCCATTCTGTCATGGATTCTTTCATCAATAATTTCATTGCTTTCAATATCAAATGCATCATTATGAATAAAAACATTCCCTGTCGGGGTTAGCCCTTTGAAATAATTTAAAATGGATCCCAAGTGGTATTCCAAAACAAGAAAATGTCTATTTGTCCAACCTGTTGCGACCATCCCGGTCACTTTATTTTTAAAAGCATATTCAGGTAGATGATCCAGCAAGTTTTTTAATGCACCAGACAAGGATGCCTGATAGATAGGGGTCCCGAACACTAAGAAGTCAGCAGCTAATATTTTTTTGACGACGTTCCAGGTGTCTTCGTTATATCCTGATAAAGGAAGGCCTGAAGCGAATTCAATATCGTAATCCCTTAAGTCGATTAATTCCGTTTTTATCGAAGGGTCATGGCGTCTAGCTGCAGCAAGTACACCACCAACAGCAACGGATGTTTTTTCTCCGGCAAGTGCTCCTGATACACCAACAAGTTTCATTATCCATCCCTCTTTTCTTTAAAGAGTTTCATGAGACTCGAAGCTCCATATATTTAAAGGTTATATTATGGAAGATTATCTCATTTTGGACTAGTCAAGGTCAATATAATCGGATTGCCAATTCACCCTATATTTCTCCAGATCTACTCTACCTGAAGCATCCACTTCAACTCCCTCTGCCTGCAAGGACATCATTTGTTCGTAGTAAGTGGCCTCATCTTGTATAGCAATTTGTCCTTTTGCATTAATTACCCGATGCCATGGCAGATGATGTTTTTTACTCATACTATGGAGAATCCGTGCTACTTGGCGTGCAGCTTTCGGATGTCCTGAAAGCTTGGCAATTTGGCCATATGTCATGACTTTTCCTTCGGGGATTTTTTTGATAACTTGTATCACTTTTTCGGTAAATGGTAACATATTTGCACTTCCTTTTTAATAAAAGTGTAAATGAACTTTAGTAAACTGTCATATTCTCACTACCTTACTACAAGGGAGCGAGCTACCACTACAAAAATCCTTTGTATAATTATATATTATTAATATATATAAATAACATATATTATACTTATCGGACAAATCTTAGTAATATTTAATTAGTGGGAGAGTTAGTAAATCAAAAGGGGGAATCACTATGATTATTGGATTGCATCATGTTCAAATTACTATTCCCAAAAATACGGAAGAGCAAGCTAAAGACTTTTACTGTAATATTTTAGGATTGCCTGAAATCGAGAAACCTGAACCGCTAAAAGGACGAGGAGGATTCTGGTTGAGGGTAGGGGATAGGGATGTTCACGTGGGAACGGAAGATGATGTGGATAGGACGAAGACCAAAGCCCATATTGCATATCAAGTTGAAGATATAGCTTATTGGAAGGGTACATTAGAACAACATGATATTAAAGTAATTGAATCCGTTCCTATACCTGGTTTTGACCGGTTCGAATTCAGAGATCCATTCGGGAATAGGGTGGAAATGATACAAACGATTTAAATAAATACAAGGCTTAGGGATGCTGATATGCAATCCTAAGCCTTGTATTTTATTGCAAATGTACAGGATGTAAGACCCGCCTTCTAATATAAGGCCTGCTCGATAGAAAAGGTGGGGACCCTTGACTGAATGAATATTCACATTATAGTTTTTCTGCAAAATCCATGAAGTACTCAAGGGAGCGCTGATTACCGAGTGACCCTTTATTTACCACACGATCAACTGGCTGTCCCATAAGGATTTTTTTGACAGGTACTTCTAATTTTTTACCGTTCAACGTTTTTGGCAAATCCGGAGCAGCATAGATTTCAGTTGGTACATGTCTTGGTGAGCAGTACTCCCGAATATGTTTTTTGATTTCTGTTTTTAAATCATCAGTAAGTTCATAGCCTTCTTTTAATACGACGAACAATGGAGTAACCGAATCACCAGAAGGAGAAGGGATGTCGACAATTAAGCTGTCTTCAATCTCCGGAATTTTATCAACGGCCCGATAAATCTCAGCTGTACCAATCCGAATTCCACCTCGGTTAATTGTTGCATCAGAACGACCATAAATGATACAAGTTCCGCGATCCGTTACTTTGATGTAATCTCCATGACTCCAGATTCCATCATATAAGTCGAAATAACTTTCATAGAGACGTACTCCATTTTCATCGTTCCAGAAGAAAATTGGCATCGATGGAAATGGTTCGGTCAAGACGAGTTCACCGACTTGATTAATATGCGCTTCACCTAACTCGTCAAAGCTTTCGACTTTGGCTCCAAGTCCGCGACATTGCAATTCACCTGCATATACTGGTAAAGTTGGTGCTCCAATGACAAAAGCTGTACAAACATCGGTACCGCCACTTACTGAAGCAATCCACAGGTCATCTTTTACATTGTCATAGCACCACTGGAAGCCTTCTGGAGGAAGTGGAGAACCGGTTGAACTGATATTTTTCAGCGCACTTAGATCGAATTTATCCTTAGGCACCAGACCGTCTTTCATACATGCAGTGATATAGCTTGCGCTCGTGCCAAAAACAGTCATCTTTGTATCCTCAGCAAGCTTCCATAGTGTATCAGTAGAAGGGTAAGCCGGATTACCGTCATATAGAATAATCGTCGTGCCTGTAAGCAATCCACCTACAAGGAAGTTCCACATCATCCAGCCGGTCGTTGTGAACCAGAAAAATCGTTCGTTTTCATCCAAGTCACAGTGGAAAGAAATTGCTTTAAAATGCTCAATTAAAATACCGCCCTGACTATGTACAATTGGCTTTGGTTTCCCAGTTGTTCCAGAAGAGAATAAAATCCATAACGGATCGTTGAACTCCACATGCTCATAGGTTAAGGCAACATTTTCCGTAGATTGAGTAGCTTTCTCCCAAGTAGTTGGATTCTTTAAATCACTGAAGTCGGCATCTGCATCCAAATAAGGTATAACAATGGTAGCTTCCAGTGAAGAGAGCTCAGACTGAATATCTTTTACGGTTTGTAGTCTATTGAATTTTTTTCCGCCATAGCCGTATCCGTCTATGGTAAACATCACTTTAGGGTTGATTTGTTTGAATCGGTCAATTACGCTCTGTGTTCCGAAGTCTGGTGAAGCACTGGACCAAATGGCTCCTAAGCTGGCAGTAGCCAAGAATGCTACAATTGTTTCATAATTATTGGCACTATAGCTTACGACCCGATCACCTTTCTCCACGCCTAGTTGTTTCAATGTTTGTTGGACTGCTGCGGTGTCTTGATAAAGTTTTCCCCAGCTGACTTCATGAAGCCCAGGTCGTACTTCCGAAGTATGGATGATGGCCGTTTTCTCTAAATCTCTATTTCTGAAGATATGTTCTGTGTAGTTGATTGTTGCGCCTTCAAACCATTTAGCACCAGGCATTTTACGTTCTGATAAAACAGAATGGTATGGGGTTTCGGACTGGATATCAAAGTATCCCCAAAGTGATTCCCAGAAGTCTTCCACATCGGTCACCGACCAGTCCCAAAGTTTATCGTAACTGTCGAATGATAAGTTCTTCTCTTTTTTTAGCCAATTCATGTAGTGATTTAGATTGCTATTTTCTATTCTATCTTTCGTAGGTTCCCAAAGTAGGGTACCTTCTTTTAGACGCTCCATATGTACGACCTCCTTCAATTATGTGTGAATTAATATCATTATATGAAAACGCTTTCTAGTTGTAAAGATAACTACTAATCTAATTGAGTGTTAGGAGTATACTACTATCATATCAAACTTTTTACCCAACGTATCCCTTCTTCAACGAATTTTCGGGTAGGGTTGGAATGTGGCGTGTGCTCAAAAATAAAAAAGACATCTGAACTTTTTGCAAGGAGTTTTATTAAGTACCCAACATTATAATAGGAGGGTGCTGTCTCATGTGATGGATGAACTGGTACCCAGATGTACTTGTTTTGCTGAAATTCAACATTATGCAAATGGACTACTTTAATATGGTCTTTCCACTTTTCGATATAACTCGATGTCTCATCCTCCACGGCCAATAAATAATCACCGATATCGATACAGATGTTTATTCCATACTTATCCCATATTTCTATTGGGAAAGAATGGAGGGCCTCAATTCCAAAGGTTGAACGATTATGCCCGAGTTTTGGTTCACACACGATGGGGATGGAGAATTTTTCTTGCAAGATACTTAATTTTTTTAAAGCATCTTCGATCACTAGATTCACGTCGTCCGTTATTTTATCTTTGAAATATGGGAAATGGACCAGAATATACTCTGCCCCAAATTTAGACATCAACTCGACTTCAGATTCAAATTGTATCCAAGCTTCCTCTGAATGGAATTGTACTTTTTCCAGTAAATCATATTTGCTTTGGTTTCTGTACAATGGGGAATGCAAGCCAAATGTTTTATTTTCTTCTTTTAAGAGTTTTAGAAACTGATGAAATGCAGCTTCATCAGGAAATTCTCCTATCTCGATATGATTAATGTGATCATAAGTAAATAATTGAGACAGCTTTGCAGGTTCAGACATGATGATACTTCCGGAAAGCCCGATAGAGCGTGGCAATTCATCCTCCTCCTTTACTTTTAATTTTTCTTTAAAAAATGGTTCAACATTGTTACGTTTGCCTCGAAAAAATGTTTGTTCTTTTCTATTCCTCGTCGTATCGACCAGCCAATGCTGTTGAAGGCATCTGTAAAACGATAAAAGGGAAGTACAGCTTCCAGGTCTATCAATGGTCTTACACTGCTATATCCTGTTTTGTAGTTCTCCAGCAAGCTGATATCATAGCTTAAAAAGTCCCGATACAATTTAGTGAAATCAATTTCGGTAGACCCGAAACGTACACTTTCAAAATCGATGATACCTGTAACTTTATCGTTATCCACAATTATATTTGCCGGACGGAAATCCATATGGACGAAACTCGGTCCATCCGGTTCAGGCAGTTGGCTTTTTATGTTCTCAAACTTTTCCAGGGCCAAATGGTACGTACTCTCATCTAAAACAGTCTTTACATCTTGGGCAAAACTGTGAAATTGCTTGTCTATAAATGAAGACCAATTGGGAAATTCATTCTGTATACCGGCTAACAAATGAGCTGGAGGTGGTATGTTGTGCATTTGAGCGTGGATGACTCCAACTTGGTATGCGATGGAACGTGAGTCTCTTGCTGATAAAGGCCGTCCTTCTAATTCAGATAATAAAAAAGCGCCTGGAATTTCCTCATCCCCAGGCCAATAATCCAGAAGCTTAGGAATAGGTATGTTGTCTTGTAGAATTTGATAGGCTTCTAATTCTCTTTGGTATTTCAAAGTTGTATAGGGGATTTTTATGTAAACATGATCACTTTCTGGTAATCTGCACTTATATACCATAGAACTATGTGAATCATCTACTTCATCAATGTTTGTAATCTGCAATCCGAATTGCTTAATGACTTGAGTTAACATATCAAACTCCTTTACATGTATTAAACACAGACTTACTTTCCCATATTAAGGTTTTATCGTAATATATCCGACTAAAGCCAGAAAGAACACAAATGTTTCTAGATTAACGAAAGTTTGGTTTGGCTTTACATTTGTAATACCCTTCATCTGCTTTACTACACTCTGCTCCAACACGATGAGTAAATAATAGAAGAAGAATAGACTAAAAAGAAACATGATAGCAGCCATCATCATCTCATCATTTTTCCAAAACGAAACACCTAAAAACCAGGCCCATATACACTTGAAAATATTAGCTAATCCTTCCATAGGGTTGGATATTACCGCCATCATGTAATCTCCATGCATTTCAGATATCTGATGATCATTATGCTTTACGATATATGAAATATGACCAGCTTGAAGTGCCATTGCAATAACAATCATGACTAGATAAATGAGTCCGAATATTGTCCCAACCAGCAGCAAATCTGTATTCAATAATCGATAAAAAGTTAAAGGTAAGGGCAGCCACATCGCATACATGAATGTCATTAGTACATGAAGGAAAGCGTACTCATTATCTTTCATCAACTTTCGAAAAGTGGAAGCGATCAGCACAAAAATTGAAATCCCGACCCATCCCATTATCATACTGGAGGCTATCATACGTTCACCCTAACTCATTAATTATCAAAGCATACCGAGTTGTATAGCAACAAAGAAAGCTGTAGTTAATAAACCGAGACAAACTAACCTGGTAAGGGTAAGTCTATATATTTTACGATTTGCAACGTGCTTCCATTGCATAAAGACTCGTAGACATTCAGTAGTGAATATCATGACAAACAGGAAATACCATGGTTGCCAGTACCACAGGGGTTCTTCAGGCAGCCTTGAAACATTGATAACATATCCGATGAACATTAAAACCATAAATACGACTCTAGTTGTTCGATCCAACTTCTTATGAAATGGATTCATGAACGTTGATGCATAATATTTGTCTTCTTCCCTCTCTATTCGAAACAATTTTCTAAGCAAAAAATAGATAAGGAAAATGAGCACTGCAAAAGTAGCTAGAAGGATAAACAGTTGCAACCAAAAGGTAGATTTTACTCCATAAGGTGCAGTTGACATTAAAAAATCCTTTCATTTAAAAATTCATTTATTTCCATATATTTAGTTTATACATATTAGTAATAGAAGTAAATCATTTAAAAACGAGTTCGCAAAATAAAAAACTCCTAAGCGCTGCTTAGGAGTTTAACTTAATCTTTTTTTATTACTGCTTGCGTCATTTGATGCCAGACGGACCCTTTTGCTTCTTTACCGCCTTTGATTCGTTCGAGTGCGAGTTTAACCTGCATACGCACTTCGAATTCCGGATCGTCCAATTTAGCTTCAAGTGCGGGAATTGCACTTTCATCGCCGACTTCGTATAAGAACATGGCACCTCTCCAACGTACGATTTGACTAGGATCATCAAGGGTTTTGATCATTTCGGGAATTGCTTCTTTAAATCCTAGGTCTGATAGACAATCGCCCGCCGTGCGTCTTACGTTTACTGCTTTATCTTGTAAAGCTTTATAAAGTAGTGGGAGCACTTCTGGCTCCTCAATCATTCCAAGATACGCAGTGGCTAAACGCCGAACGGAAGCTTTAGCATCATCCAATGCCTTGTCCAATAAGGGAAGATGCTTGAGAGTAGGCTCAATAATTCTATCAAGGGCAGCATATCGTACTTTCCAATCCGGATCATCCATGATTTCTAAAGGAATGTCTACATCTTTATCTTCAGTACGTTCGGATGCATCTTGATTTTCGAGTGCTAATTTCACCAATTCATTCAGCC
This sequence comes from Oceanobacillus luteolus, assembly GCF_042678205.1. Lineage (NCBI taxonomy): Bacteria > Bacillati > Bacillota > Bacilli > Caryophanales > Bacillaceae > Oceanobacillus > Oceanobacillus luteolus. The sequence goes on along the minus strand of NZ_JBHUDE010000011.1, from coordinate 72,804 downwards.
GTTCTTCATTATAAGTGGCCATTATTTCTTCCACTATATCGTTACCAACTTCATTCCAGTTCCCGTAGCGGGGATCCTGCTCAACCCATTTCCGTTCAAAAATAAAAGTATCTGATGCTGCAGAAGCTTCCATAATCGCTTTTTGGAAAGGTTCTGGAAGACCAAATCTTTTTTCTTCATCGCCTTCCTCGAGCTTCACTTGGATTGGAATGCCGCGGTAAAATTGAATAAATACTTTTATCTCCCCGAAGTCTGTTGCTGGTGCACTAGTCTCTAAAAATTCCAACTCATCTAAATCTTCATCTGTACCCAGAACATCGCGTACCTGTGGTAATATTTCTTCCCAGGGGGTTTTAGGGGCTCTGGCTAATGCGATGAAGTCAACAACACGATATATATTTTTGACCCCTTGAATTTGGAAAAGTTTCTGTACATTGTGTGGAGCATCTGTTAGGTCGTCTGTATGTTTATAGTTGTAGTTTTCACCAGCTGGCAACTCCTCACTGACATTTATTTTCATGGAATGAGGACTTGGTGTAGGTTCAATTGAAACAATTCTCATGGTTTTACCTCCTCTAAACTTGTGGATCATCGGAACCATTTCTTTATTTTATCGAGGATGGTGCTTTCTGTTTCTTCCTGTTGCTCCTCTATTGGTTCTTCTTCCTTAATAAATATTTCTTCTTTATCAATAGCGTAGTCGTAAGTTAAGACAGCGCCGATGTCTGTTTTATTCTCTTCATCTGTTACGGTCGTGTATGGAATATTGTATTTTGCAGCGAGTGCCTTTTCCTCTTTTAAAAAGCGATAAGATACATGTCCATTCATGATCAGTCTCGCTTTAGGATGTTCTTTCATGGCGGCTTCCAATTTTTTAAGTCCAGAATCGCTCATAACTTGTCCAATCGTAAGTGCAATTACAATTCTCTCTCTTAATGTCCCTAGAAAGCGAATCCTTTCTCCTTCTTTTGGAAGGCGGACACCGTGAATTCCTTCTGTTAAATAGTCATCGACACTTTTTTTTGTCATTATGTTCAATCCTTTAGATGTGTTTTTCTTTAATGTACGTGATAAATAGCTAAAAATCAACCAGAGCGTAGGCTGTAAATAAAAATCAGGCCTCCATGGAAATGAAGGCCTGATCTGTCTATTTACCTTTCACTCTTCTTTCCGCAGCCTTGCTTCTCGCTTGAGCTTCGCGATCGTCGGTATCCGCCAGCTCAACGGAATACTCTACATCAATACCGTCACTTTCACGCAATTGTTGTTTTGGCGTCTGTGCGAAACGGGAATTCTTATTTTTATTATGCTCGTCTCTACCCATGGTAAGCCTCCTTTATATAAAGCTCTACATGGATAGTATGTGCATCTTGTCCATTTTTACGACTATCTTCTGTCGCCACCAAGTAAATCGAATAATCCGCCAGCGATGCTACCTTCTTCTTTAGAGCCACCACGTTGAGGTGCTGCAGCAAAGATTCTACTTGCTAAACGGGAGAATGGTAATGATTGCACCCATACTGTTCCTGGTCCTCTGAGTGTTGCAAAGAATAGTCCTTCACCACCGAATAGAGCAGTTTTGATGCCGCCGACATATTCGATGTTATAATCCACATCACCAGTCATGGCAACAAGACAACCTGTATCCACCCGTAAGGACTCTCCAACATCTAATACTTTTTTATGGACTGTTCCGCCTGCATGAACGAACGCCATTCCGTCTCCTTCAAGTTTTTGCATGATAAAGCCTTCTCCACCAAAGAAGCCAACACCTATTTTACGTTGGAATTCCACGCCTACACTAACTCCTTTAGCAGCTGCGAGAAATGCATCTTTTTGACAGATGATTTTTCCGTTTTTCTCGCTAAGGTCCATTGGTATGATTTTACCGGGGTAAGGGGAAGCAAAAGATACTTTTTTCTTGCCGATTCCTTCGTTCGTAAAAGTTGTCATGAATAAACTTTCTCCAGTGATCACTCGTTTACCAGCTCCGATAAGTTTACCCATAAGTCCTGGTTTTTCATCCTCTGAGCCATCTCCAAAAATAGTTTCCATTTGAATATGATCTTCCATCATCATTAAGCTTCCTGCTTCAGCTATTACTGTTTCTTGCGGATCTAATTCAACTTCTACAAATTGCATGTCATCTCCGTGAATAATGTAATCAATCTCATGGTTATTCATACATGCTATCCCCTTTTCATTTTAGTAATTCTATTACGGGAAAAAACGAAAAAGGATTCATTTTAAATTTTATTATAAGCAAAGAGGACACGAAAATAGGCAGGTCCTATTTTCGTGTCCCTAAAAGACCACGGTGCAACGATGTTAGTGTGGCATCTGGCCTTGTATTTTCGCAAAACTGTTCATATAAGCTTGCATATCTTCGTCTTTTAACTGAGGAACTTGATAATATTTATTTTTGTTTTGGTAAAGGTAAATTTCAAACGCCATTTCAATCAAGTTTGGAATACTGTCAGCAAACACACGACGCATGACAGGGTTGGTTGCTTCCAAAGCTGTCATAGTGAAATGAGAGGCACAAGCTTTCAAGTGTCCCATCATAAAGCTGGAAAAACAAGAGTCGTTAAGTTCATTCACAGATTGTGCAGGTGTTTTTGGTTGACTCGCTTCCATACCGTATACGGTGTTATTGTCAAAAGGCATATTATAAGTCTGAGTCTTGACTGCTGGTTCTTGACCTGTCTGTAAAGTTTCCACAATCGTATTATACAGCTGTGTCAAATATGATTTCTGTCTAGTCATCAGTTGTTTTAATTCAGGATCTTGAATATGTGGTTCGTATAACACACTATGCTCAAGGGCTGCAACTAAACCGCTGATTGCTTCATGGGAGTCAAATAATTCATGGCCACCGTGACTGTTTTGTGCAGACATCTGGGTAGAACTTTGGAAATCCTCATTTTGCTGTTGATTGAACAATCGAATAACCTCCTTCATATTTTCCGTATTATTTTCTTCCGATTGAGAGATGTTATACATGGGAAATAGAGGGAAGGCTTTATTTTCCCTAATTGGCTTGAAGTAAGTTAGTTCCGGAAGATAAAACCGCTTTACTTTCCCTAATTGATGTGAAGCGAGTTAGTTCTGAAGATATAACCGGTTTATTTTCCCTAATTTGCGTAAAGTGAGTTAGTTCCCTAAGATAAAGCATTTTTACTTTCCTAAAACAGCATGAAGCAAATTAATTCGGTAAGATAAAAGCTCTCCTACATTAAATTTCGCACCATGAAGCTTGTTTTGGTATGATGAGGTTAAGAAATTTAATGAAGGGGGAGGGCTTTTCATGAAGGAGAAAAATCCAATTCAATTGGACGACCGAATTTCGTTGATTGATGGGTTTGATATGGATATTCCGAACAGAACAGGTACATATGTCATTGATGAAGAGGAATTGACGCTTGTAGAAGTGGGGCCAAGTCCATCCGTGAGATATATTAAAAGAGGTTTGGAGGAACTGGGTCATACGTTTGCGGATGTGAAGTATATCATCGTGACCCATGTCCATTTAGATCATGCTGGGGGCGCTGGATTTCTATTGCAGCAATGTCCCAATGCAACATTAATTGTTCATCCAAGGGGAGGAAGACATTTAATTGACCCATCTAAATTAGCGGCAGGGGCAAGAGCTATTTATGGGGATAGTTTCTCGGAAATATATGACCCGATCGTGCCTGTACCTGCAGACAGGGTTGTGGAAAAGTCAGAAGGGGATACACTGAAAATAGGGGCGAACTGTACACTGGAGTTTTGGGATACGCCTGGTCATGCGAAACATCACTTCAGCATTTACGATCCGGTAAGTAATGGAATCTTTACGGGAGATACGACAGGTGTCCGTTATGAGTTGTTACTGCAGGAAGGGGTAGAGTTATACCTGCCAACTACTTCGCCGAATCATTTTAATCCAAATGATATGCATGCTTCCATCAAGCGGGTTCAAGAAAAAAATGTAGATCGGATCTACTTCGGGCATTTTAGTATGACAGAGAACCCGGATGCTGCTTTGAAACAAGTGGCAGACTGGTTGGATATCTACATGGATATATCTGAAGAGGTAATAGAGGAAGGCGGCGATTATAATGAAATTGCCAATCAGATTATGGCAAGAGTGAAATCGCATCTTCAAGGATTCGGTATTCATGACGATCATGAAGTCTATATCATTCTTAACCTTGATATTCAGATATGTGCTTTAGGTATCATGGATTATTTTAAAAAAATCAAGCAATAAAAATAAGGGTCAATCTGGAAATTCCGGATTGACCCAACTTCTTAGTTTGAAAGTACATCTTCGTCCAATTCAAGCATGATTGGACAATGATCGCTGCCCATTACTGATGGATGAGCCACTGATTCTACCAGTGCATTCTCCAGCCGCTGTGATACGATAAAATAATCTATCCTCCAGCCGATATTCCGCTCACGGACGGTTTTCATGTATGACCACCACGTATAAATGCCTTCCGTATCTGGGTGGAAGTAGCGTAATGTATCAATAAAACCATTCGATAACAAACGGGACATTTTTTCTCTTTCTTCTACTGTGAAACCAGAGTTCCCATAATTTGTTTTATAGTTGCGAATATCAACCTCTTGATGAGCTACGTTCAGATCTCCGCAGTAAATGACAGGTTTCTGTTTATCGAGTTCCAACAAGTAGGTGAAAATTTTATCTTCCCACTGTAGTCGTTCTTCAAGTCTTGTTAAGTCCCTTTTTGCATTCGGAGTATACACATTGACGAGATAAAAATCTTCATATTCCAATGTGATGATTCGACCTTCCTCTTCTGTTTCCTCTTCGCCGACACCGTAGTGTACATGGAGCGGCTTTTTCTTCGTAAAGACAGCTGTACCGGAGTAACCTTTTCTTTGTGCGTAATTCCAGTACTGATAGTACCCGTCTAAATTCAGATCGATTTGGCCTTCTTGAACCTTCGATTCCTGGATGCAAAAGATGTCAGCATCCACCTCAGAAAAGTAATCCAAGAACCCTTTACGGACACAGGCACGGATCCCGTTTACATTCCATGATACTAATTTCATATTATGTATGAACTCCCTTTGTCTCGCTTCAAAAAGCATGTTTTCCACAAACTCCATTGTAACATAAAGAGCTGTTTTCCTCGTGGAGAAGGGATTCTTTGATAAGATTCGTATTGACAGTATAGTGTACTAAGCATATAATACATCATGAAGAGTGTATCAACCATCTAATACGCTTAAATTCAAAATCAAGAACGACTTATTCTTTATATATTTTTTATCCTCTATGTATTAAGTATTTAATACAAGGGTGAACCAACAACAGGAAATGAGGAGGGGCATATTGAAAATTACGTTTAATAAACGAGATCCGGTTTACGTACAAGTAATGCAGCATTTCAAGGAACAAATTGCGAGTGGAAAATATGAACCGGGACAGGAAATCCCTTCCCGACGTGAACTGGCGAACCAGCTTAAAATTAATCCAAATACAGCACAACGAGCATACAAAGAAATGGAGGAAGCGGGCTTGATTTTTACAGAGGGGAATAATCCGAGTCGTATTACGAAAGATGAACAAGTTTTACGCAATCTGCGCACCGAATTGATTGAAGAAGCTGTGGACACATTTATAGCTGCAGTGAAACCGGTGAATATACCGATGGATGACTTGATCCGTTTAATAAAAGAGAAGTATGAAAAGCAAAAGGGGGAGCATAGTTGATTGAAGTTAAGAATGTTACAAAGAAATATGGCCGGAAAAAAGTGCTTCAAGGTGTCTCCTTTACAGCGAATAAAGGGGAAATAACTTGTCTGATTGGTGTGAATGGAGTAGGGAAAACGACCATTCTAAATGGGATTATGAATCTGACACCAATGACAAGTGGAGAAATATTAATCGATGGGGAAAAGCTGACAAAGGAATCTTATGAAAAAATAGCTTTTATTCCTGATGCAATTACGATGCTTCCGCACATGAAAATTGCTGAAGCGATTCAGTTTATGAAAGACTTTTATAACAGCTGGAATGATGAAAGGGCAGAAGAGCTATTGGGCTTTTTTAGACTGAAGAAAGAAGAGCGGATTTCAAGTTTATCGAAAGGGAATGTCGCAAAAGTAAATTTGCTGCTCGGTCTTGCGCTTGATGTTGACTATTTATTAATGGATGAACCTTTTTCAGGGATCGATATATTCAGCCGTGAACAAATCGCTGATGTATTTACGAGTCATTTGGTGGAAGATCGCGGTGTTGTCATTACGACCCATGAAATCAATGATATTGAGCATCTCATCGATAAAGTGGTCTTACTTGATGATGGAACAATCGTAAGGGAATTCCATACAGAGGAAATGCGTGAGATGGAAGGGAAGTCTGTAGTTGATGTAATGAGGGAGGTATATCGTGGATGAATTATATAAAATTGTTGAATTTTGAATTGAGTCGATTTATTAAAATTTATTTCGTGCTTATAATTATTACGATTATCTCTCAACTTATCAGTACTTACAGTGTGGCTAAAAATTATATGAACCAATTTAATCTCGCGGTATACAGAGATGGGATTTCGATTGAAAAGTATGTGGAACAATTCGGTCAGGTCAGTCTAATGGATTTACAACACTCAGGCTGGTTCAATTTGCCGATTGTTATTGCAGCGGTGACGTTGCTGTTATATTGTTTTTTCATCTGGTATCGGGATTGGCTTGGTAAAAATACGTTTATTTATCGGCTGCTTATGCTTCCGACAGCGAGGATTAATATTTATCTTTCAAAGGCAACGGCAATCTTCCTTATGGTACTTGGGCTCGTCGCTCTTCAGGTCATTTTATTGCTGATTGAAGGAAAAATATTTAAATGGATGGTCCCGGCTAATTTACGGCATGATTATTCGATAATGGAATACCTGGCTAATACGGTTGGAGACCTGTACCTTGGAGTACTTATCCCTATGAATTTCATTCAGTTTTTAATTCATTATGGAATTGGTTTTATGTTTGTCTTTGTACTGTTCACCTCCATTCTTTTTGAAAGATGTTTCAAATGGAAAGGTATTATCTTTGGAGTTGTTTATGCATTAGTTTCAATGAGTATCTTTTTCATCCCATTTATCCTGGAAATCATCTTTGCGAAGAGGTATTTATATCCTATGGAATTATTTGTTGTGGAAATTGTATTAGGATTAATCGTTACAGCAATGAGTATATGGATCGCTCATTATCTATTGAACAGAAAGATTACGGTATAGGGGGGAGTTTCATGAAGCGTTATTGGAAAGTCATCATCTTACCGATATTTATTATCATCACCTTTGGTGTACTTTATGTTCATCATGCGATTGCTAAGAACGGACTGCCGGAATTTGAATTGGTGACCGTAGAAGGGGATAAAAAGATTGGTGAACAATTAATGATATATGGCGATTATCACACGAATAATGATTCCATGTGGCATTCATTCAGACTGACAGCAGATGGTATTGTTTACCAACGGGACTTAAATTTCTTTGAGCAATATAATAATTTCTTCGAGTCAAATGTAATACAAAAGTTAATTGAGGAAGATTCGGGTTTTATGAGAGGGAAAACAGAAGAGTCCAACTTATTTGTGGATACAGATAAACAGCTAGCATATGTCGGCCCTGACTTCATACACAATCAAATGGAAGTGGATGTCCAGAATAAGGAAAGCGGAGATAGGACTTCTTTTCGTCTCGACATCCCGGAAAGATCAAAATATCATCAAATCTATGTCGAAGAAGTACAGATGATTGAAGATACACTTTATGCTGTGACGATAAATTATTTTGGAGAGAACAAAGATGTAATGATATATGAAATTTCCATCGATGAAGAAAAAATTATTGATCATTATCCTTTGATGGAATTACCATTCCTAGATTCGGTGAATGTATTGAGTAACGATACTGATATTGGTCAGAAAGAACAGATTGTTGTCAGCGTGGATCACATCGAGGTTACAAGTGATGGCCACCACTTAGCGGAGAGTGAGTATTTCACATATCATTTTGAAACGAAGGAGAGTAAGCCAATAACTTTCCCTGATGATTTTACAGATAAACCTGAAGATCCATTTGGAGCAGAGGATTATCTGTCGCAAGGCCATATCGTTACTGGAAAAGATAATTTGTATTTTATTAACTTTACACCAGATGGGCTTACTTATTATGTGTATGACCTTGTACAACATAAGTTTGAGGAAGAAGAGAGCATTACTCTCGGAACAAGCGTATTAGAGGGATTGTATGGCATTTATCCTGAGGGGGATTCCCTTTATTTATATAGCCAGGTCAATGAAAATGGTATTCAGTTCCGTAAGGTATTTATGGTTGACTTAGTGAATGCAGAGAATTTGTATGAAGGTGAAATTCGTATGGTAGATGGAGATGAAACAAACGTATACGGGTTGGAAATATTCCGGATTCAGGAGAGATAATATCATGAAAACGTGGTTGGCATCAGCTTTCAACCACGTTTTGATATATTTTATCAAGTTTTTCCTGTAGCAGATCCATATGGACGATCCTTGCTTCTCGTATATATTCCTTTCCTTCCACGAATAATAAAAGTACAGGCACCGTAAAAATGGAAAAATGACCAGCTACTGCTTCTACTTTATCCGCATGGAGATGTCCTAACTTAATTTTAGGATATGATTTCATCAACTCTTGGACTTTCGGCAAGAGGGCATGACAAACACTGCAATTATCCCGTGAAATATAAAGAAAGGCTAAGGAATGATCTTCAATAAAGGTATTAATCTCATCTATCGTTTCGAGTTCCTGGAAATCATTCATTACAATACCTCCAATAGAATTTGGTATTTATTCATTATACCCGTTTCCTTCAGCCTATCCAGAAATATGTTTACCAGAATCATTAGTTGGATAAAGGATAGAAAAGGATATGAGGTGAGTGTCATGAATGATAAACAGAAGAAGGAATTTGAAAAAATGGAGAATTCGAAGCGATCGACAGCACATGACGAAGACCGTACGAAACTTGATGAGTTTAAAAAGCAGCAACTTGTAGATGATATTCCTCTGGAAGATTTGAAGATTGAGCAGGAAGATGAACGTAAAAAACACAAAACAAAAGACGACTCTCAAAGTGAACGAAAATATAAATAGTATAATAAGTATTTGAGGCTAATCATTTTCTTACCGATAGGCTACTGGAGGTGAGTGGTATGCCGACAGAAATGATTATTCGACTTATTCTGGCTGCGATTTTGTTCGTTGTGATTGTTATTATATTGGTGCGTTTCCGCCGCGGAAAGTCAAATACAGATGCACGTGACTCTCTTGAAATAATGAAGGAAAGATATGAAAAAGGCGAGATTACCAAGGAAGATTATGAGGAGCAAAAAAGAAGAAGAGGTAAAGCTTGATAGCTAAATAAAAAGAGCATTTGCTTATTGGGCAAATGCTCTTTTTATTTTATTCGTTGTTATATTTTAAAGCGGGTAAATTTCTCATCAAGTGGGGTCCGTTCTTTCGGTGCAGGTTTTTCATCAAAGTATCCTAGGTGAATAAACCCGACAATCTTTTCATTCTTTTTCACATCTAATATTTCTTTTACCTTATCATCATAAATATGTGGGTTTGTTTTCCAAACCACACCAAGTTGTTTTTCCCAAGCAAGCAACCAGAAATTCTGAATCATGGTCGCAATCGCACCGAAGTTCTCATCCCATTGCTTCTCTAATTCGGGTACTTCCATTATTGCAACGAGAATAGCGTTTGGTTCATTTAAATAGTTTTCCCGATTTTCCCGCATATTTTCAGGATAAGTTTCAGCGACTCGTTTGGCGAACACTGGAAGCTCCTCTTTTCCAACAAAAACAAATCTCCATGGTTGACGCATACCATGGGTAGGTGCCCAGCGGGCATCATTCAACAATTCTCGAACTGTTTCCTCTTCGACTGGTTTGTCATTATACCCTTTTTTAATCGCCCGGCGTTCCCGGATTATTTTTGCTAAATTAGATTTTTCCATAGCACATTCCCCTAATCTATATGATATGTAAATTGTAGTGCAGCCGTAACCTTAAAGCAAATAAACACATTATTGTGAGATGAATCACTGACAAGATGAAGAAATAAAGTAAAATGGTAGTATAGATAAAATAGGAGGCTGCTTATGACTTTTTACAACACCCTTGTATTTATACATATTTTTTCAGCGATTCTCGGAATGGGACCTGGGCTTGTCATGACAGCGGTAGTGACGCTCTCTAAACCTGCTACAATGAGTGAGTTGAAGCATTCATTTAAAATTAGAAATACTTTACATATCTTTACGATGGTAGGTGGAATTTTATTACTCGTTACGGGACTATTGATGGGAGTTTTGCATCCATATTGGTTTTCTCAAGGCTGGTATATTACTAGTCTCATCTTGTATCTAGTTGCGCTTGCGATGGGCCCGTTTGTACTTAAACCACGGTCAACACCTATAAAGCAAATGTTTATTCATGTAGAAGGGGAAACCATTCCGAGTACATATGCTGATTTATCTAAGGAATTGTTCTTATATGAACGTATCATTAATATCTTGTTTATCATTATCATTTCACTTATGATATTAAAACCATTTTGATAAAGTTTGAGTTCCTGCATAATCGGTAATTATCCATTGTAAATCCTTTTGAAATATGTTAAAATCGTAAAAATTTACCCGAAAACTATTTGGGTGTAGGTGTTAATTAAAATTACGATCAAAGGAGGATTACGAATGGGACGAGTCACACTAGAGGAACTTTTCCTCCATCCGATTACACAAAAATATCTCAAGCGATCAGGCATAGCCCATGCAGTATCAGTGGCGGAATATGCTTATATCTTTGCAAAACGCTTTAATGTAAATGTTGATTATGCAACAAAAGCAGCTCTGCTTCATGATATAGGGCATTATACATGGTATCGTGATGGAGAATGGGATTACGACCTGTATAAAGAGAATGATATTCATGCAATCAAGGGTGCAAGCCGTGCCCATAAACTATTAATCTCGCTTGGTGAAGAGCGTCATGCAGCAAAGAAGATTGCTATTGCGATTTTGCTTCATACAGATTCTTATTTACCAGAAGGCCATTTAGAGCTGGATCCACTCCAACAGGTTGTAGCCATGGCAGATGAGGCGGACGAAGAAGGTGGCGGCAATCACCATTATAAGCGGATTGATAATGATACAGCACTGGAAAGAATTCGTGCGCTTGATGCCCAGATTGCGAATGGAAAAAATAAAACTCAGGGTGTCGGTTGATGACATAACATACCCCTGAGTTTTTGTGTACATTAATTTTCTGTAAAGTATTCTTCGAGCGTTAAATCATTTTCCCAAATCTCTGTCGCTGCTCGAACTCCGACATAGCGCAGGTGCCAAGGTTCGTATTGGTATTGGGTGATCTCTTCTTTACCTTCAGGGTAACGAATAATAAATCCGAATTCATGGGCATGTTCTGCAACCCATTTTCCTTCCGGAGTATTACCGAAGTCAGTAGTCAGTTGATAATTCACTGCTTCGCTCGTAATATCCATAGAAAGGCCGGTTTGGTGTTCCGATTCTCCAGGACGTGCACTGAATACATTCGCTTCCTCTTCACCATGTTCTTGTGAATAGGAATCAAACAAAGCGACTTGGCGATCATAGGAACGATAGCCGGATTGTGCGTATAGTTGATGACCCGCTTCCTCGGCTGCTGCAAATAACTCTTCTAATGCTTCAGCAGCAGGAGCACGTAACTGTTTTTTAGGAAGGTCTTCCTCAAAAGGAAATGCCACATCTGGTACTACGAGATCATGGGGTTCATAGTGATCAGGAAGAGCTTGATTTTTGTTGACGACAGCTAGCAAATCATAAGGATTTCCTGTGACTTCAGAACCCGAATCAGTAAATACAGGCTCTGCAAGCGGCGGTAATCCCACTCCGGCTTCAATTGTTATGCCTTCTTCTAATACTTTCTTTAAAGCTATACGTGTTTCTTCATCGTAAATACCTGTAACATCAAGTTCTTCTGTCTGTAACTGAAAGTCTGTAATTGCCCAGGATAGAATGTCTGAATAAATCCCATCTGTGGGGATGGTATATCCTATTTGTGTCAGTGCCTCTTGAAGTTGAAGCACAGGCTCGCCTTCATCTTTTTTCTGTAATTCTGCTTCTGGAAACTCAATATTCTCGGCGACCTCAGGAGCCGCGTCATTTGTTTGTTTCTCTTCTATAGTAGATTCCTCTTCAGATTTATCATCAACAGGCGCTTCATTGTTTGCACATGCAGTTAGAAGTAATGTAAGTATTGATAAAGTAACTAATTTCGATTTCATTTTAATCCCTACAATCTTTGAGAGTTTCTTGGTCCACGCTCCATTTTCTCACAGGAATTGGGGAAGGGCAAGATACATTTTGAGGAGGAAATAATGTTCATAAAGACGTCATGATAATAGTGGAAAATGAGTTGCAAATTACCGCATACTTGCATATAATCTAAATAGACTAACCAGTCAGTTTTATTAGGTGGGTGTAAACGTGCCAAAAATTTCAGATGAAGCAAAAGAACAAAGAAGAGATAAAATATTACAAGCAGCATTAGAATGTTTCTCCACAAAAGGTTATTATGCATCTACTGTGGATGATATCGTAAAGAGTTGTGGTTTAAGTAAAGGTGCGGTCTATAACTACTTTAAAGGCAAAGAGGAGATATTTTTAAGCCTCCTTGAGCAGCGCAGTGAAACAATTCTACATGATTTAAAAGAGCGTTTGGCCGAGATTTCAAGTCCATTAGAAAAATTGAAATACTGGATAAGAACCGATATACCTTATAACCTCGAAAAGAAAAAATTCATGCACGTTCATATTGAATCTTGGTTGTATGCCACTGACGCCCCACATGTACAGAAGGAGTTAAAAGCACGCTTTGACACCCTGTATCAATTAACTGAAGAAATAATCAAAGAAGGCCAAAGGATTGGTGAAATCAACCCCGAAATCGATTCCGATTCGGCTACAGCTATGTTTTGGTCCCTACATGACGGGATCTGGCTTCACGCATCTATTGGTTACGATGAAGAAAAGTTAGAAAAAAGAATAATAGAAATGGAAAAAACTATGCTTGCTTATTTAACAACTAGTTGAAAAGCAGGCAATCTATATAACCTTAAATAAACCGACTAGTCATTTTAATTAGAAGGAGGAAAAATGATGTTAATCTGGTTTAATCGATATAATAAGCTACGTAAATCTACGGTTAAAGATTATGCTCAGACGTATGAACAGAATGAAGCGCAATTAGTGCGTGAACGAGTAACCCTTGAATATGATGTTTTACGATCAGCTTTAAAATAATCGGCAAGAAAAGAGCATTCGTTTAAGTCGGACGAATGCTTTTTTTATTTTAATTAGACCCCTGCAGCAGCCATTCCTAACAATGTTCCCAGGATTCCACATGCAACGCCCATCACCATAATAATCGTCGCATGTGTGTCGTTGTGTACGCCGGTCTTTTTCAATAAATAGCCCATAATGAAAGCTCCTGCCCCAAAAAGTATTGGTATAAACACGAGAGAGGTCAGTACAAAAATCCAGCCAAATAACTTAAAGACAAAACCATTTTTTTTAGGTTCAATTGTATCGGAGGGATTCGAGTGATTGAGGTTTTCCTTGAAGCGGTAACCACATGAAAAGCAAAAGTTTACGTTTTGGTCAGTTTGTGTACCACAATGAGGGCAGAACATGGAAATTCCTCCCTTCCTAATTTAAATATATATGATTAAGAGGGAGGAATTATTCTATTGATTATCTTAGTTTATGCATTTGCTTCGCTATTTTCTGCAAATAGTTTTGCGATTTCAATGATGACTTTGCTTGCTTTTTCCATGTTGTCGACAGAAATATATTCGAACTTGCCGTGGAAGTTTTCGCCACCTGTAAAAATGTTAGGAGTCGGTAGTCCCATGTATGAAAGTTGGGAACCATCTGTACCACCGCGAATAGGTTCGATTACCGGTTCAATGTCTAAGTTTTTCATTGCTTGGCTTGCAATATCGACGACCTCTTTTACTGGCTCAATTTTTTCGCGCATGTTGTAGTATTGATCATTCATTTCAAGAATGACTTGATTCTCACCATATTTGGCTTTCATCTCTTCCACAAAACCTTTTAGCGTTGCTTTTCTGTCTTCGAACTTCTCTTTATCATGATCGCGGATAATATAGTAAACTTGCGTAGTTTCTACATCCCCTCGAATCGAGATAAGGTGGTAGAACCCTTCGTAGCCTTCTGTATATTCGGGTGCTTCCTTCTCAGGAAATTTACCAATAAATTCAGTTGCAAGCTTACCGGAGTTCACCATTTTATTCTTTGCAGTTCCTGGGTGCACATTATTACCTTTAAATGTCACCTTCGCAGCAGCTGCATTGAAGCTTTCATACTGTAATTCTCCAAGTGGTCCACCATCAACAGTGTAAGCAAATTTCGCATCAAAACGCTTCACATCAAAATGATGCGGTCCACGTCCGATTTCTTCATCAGGCGTAAAAGCAACTCGAATTCTTCCATGCTCAATTTCCGGATGTTGAATGAGATAATTCATAGCTGTCATAATTTCGGCTATACCAGCTTTATTATCAGCTCCGAGTAAGGTCGTTCCATCCGTCGTAACTAAAGTATGGCCCTTATAGCTTGGCAGCTCTGGGAACTCTTTTCGAGATAGAATTACTCCTAGATCTTCATTTAAAGTAATATCTTCTCCATCAAAGTTTTCAATGACTTGTGGATTGACATTCTTGCCTGTAAAATCAGTTGCTGTATCTAAGTGGGCAAGGAAGCCGATAGTAGGAACATCCTTATCTGTATTGGCAGGAAGGGTTGCCATTAAATAACCATTTTCATCCGCTTCTATATCTTCCATACCAATTTCTTTCAACTCTTTAATGAGGACTTCCACTAGTTCCAATTGTCCTTTTGTTGTAGGCACAGTGTCAGAATCTTCATTGGATTGCGTATCGATTTTTGCGTAGGTTGTCAATCTTTTTATTAATTCCTCTTTCATCGAAGTACACTCCTTATGTAATTTTAGTATTGAACGTGTTATTGTATAGAATAACAGTATTTTAACATAATTATATCGGAACTCGAAATAGTTTATAGTTCTTGCCATCACCATACCGTTATCGCAGTTTGAGGAAAAATCTTTCTAGTATGTTAGGAAACATATACAATTAAATTAGTAGAAAAACATGGAGGGGTTTTATGACGAACTTAATCAGTGTCGAACGCTTAAAAAGACGTCTGGAAAATGGGCAAAATAATACAGTAGTTGTAGACGTTAGATTTAAACTGGATGATGAAGATGCAGGCAGAAAAATGTACCTCGAAGGGCATCTGCCTGGAGCGGTTTATTTAGACTTGAATCGGGACTTGTCAGGGAAAGTGGAGAAGCATGGAGGTACCCATCCTTTGCCGGATTTCCCTACATTTATTAAAAAGTTGGAGAATATCGGAATCAATCATGAGACAACGGTTGTTATATATGATGAAGGAAATGACATGTTTGCTGCAAGGCTTTGGTGGCTGCTGGAAGCGATTGGCCATGAAAGAGTATATATATTGGAGGGCGGCTTCAAACAGTGGGTAGAAGATGGAAATGAAATCACCTCCGATATTCCAAAACTTGAACCCAAAAAATTCCATGCTCAATTCAACGAAGATAAAATCGTCGATATGAAAACGGTGAGAGAAAAACTGGAGACAAATGCTGTGCTGATTGACTCTCGAGCGGAAAACCGTTACTTAGGTGACTTTGAACCATTTTACAGTAAAGCAGGCCATATACCAGGTGCCAAAAATTTTCCTTGGCAAGCAGTTCTCACAGAAGATGGGAGATGGCTGAAAGGCGAAGAACTGCAAGAACATTTCTCGAGCTTGGATAAGGAAGAGGAAGTCATTGTTTCATGTGGATCTGGGGTATCTGCTTGTGTAAATATATTGGCACTGAAGGCTGCTGGATTTAAACAAGTTCGTCTTTACCCGGGAAGCTTTAGTGATTGGATCTCCTATGATGAAAATGAAATTGAGATTGGTGAGGGAGAGTTATGAGCCGCTCCCGTTGCAGTTGGGTGACAACAGACCCGGTTTATCTGGATTATCATGACAACGAATGGGGCAGGCCGGTGTATGATGATCGGAAGTTATTTGAGTTGCTGACGTTGGAAGGTGCTCAAGCCGGCTTAAGTTGGGTCACCATTTTAAAACGGAGAGAAAATTATCGTAAAGCTTTCGATAACTTCCAACCTGAAATTATTGCTGGATATAATGAGGAGAAGGTAGAAAGTCTTTTGCAGAATGAAGGAATCATCCGTAATCGTAGAAAGATATTATCCGTCATCCAAAATGCAAAAGCCTTCCTTGAATTACAAGCCGAGTTTGGTAGTTTCGCAGCTTATGTCTGGCAATTTGTAGATGGTAAATCACTGGTGAATCATTGGGAGCAGGTGGAGGATGTCCCAGCAAAAACGGAAATATCTGAGAAGCTTAGCAAGGACTTGAAGCGAAGAAATTTCTCCTTTGTCGGACCAACGATTTGTTATGCCTATATGCAAGCAGCTGGTTTAGTGAATGATCATGTGAAAAGTTGCTTTTTATATGGCGAGATAAATGACTAAAGATAAAGACAGGCCGAGTGATTATGGCCTGTCTTTATCTTTGC
The DNA here is from genome assembly GCF_042678205.1 of Oceanobacillus luteolus. Taxonomy (NCBI): domain Bacteria; kingdom Bacillati; phylum Bacillota; class Bacilli; order Caryophanales; family Bacillaceae; genus Oceanobacillus; species Oceanobacillus luteolus. The sequence continues at coordinate 56,075 of NZ_JBHUDE010000011.1, read as the reverse complement.
GTCTTTATCTTAAGTAATATTTTTCGCTTCTATTACTTAAACACTCTTTTTACTGCAGCTTCAAATTCGCTGAAGAATTGAGGGCGATTTACCTCACTTAAGCCATGGTCCATATTCATAACAATGGCTTCATTGTACCACTGTTGTTCTTTGTAACCGGCATTAAAGATTTTCCAAATCTTCGGACCAACTTCTTCAAGGTCTTTTTCCAAGGATAAAAGATTGTCCAGACGATCGGCAACGATTAGCTGTTTTACTTCGAGGTCGGCTGTTTTTAATGTGTCAATTGTATGTTGTTTTCTTTCTTTCCATGTCTTTGATTTGTCCTCCGTATGTGCTTGGACAAGATTAGCCACATGTTTACCGAATTCAGCTCTTATTTCCTCAATCTCGATGGGAGTGTCTTCAACGACATCATGAAGAAAAGCTGCACATATTAGAGCTTCACTCGCTCCTGCACTTTCCAATATATTTGCGACGCGTATGGGATGTGTGATATAGGGGATGTTTCCTGCCTTTCGAAAGTGTCCTTTGTGGGCGTTTTCAGCGAAACGTTTCGCTTTTTCCTTCACTTTTCCTCATCCTTCCAACGATTTATAAATGATGGGATCCTATAATTGCCAATCTGCAGCTAGTGTCTTTTTAAGTTCATCATATGCCGCCTGACCAAGTGCATTTTTGATTCGTTCTTCCAATGCCTGTTTTAATGCTTTATTTTCTTCATAGCAATTCAGCCCCAACTGGGTCAATTGTACATACTTATTGCGTTTATTTTCATCTAAGTTAGTCAGTTTTACTAGGCCTTGTGCTTCCAGTTTTCTTATCAGTTTATGAGTTCCTTGACGAGTAATTTCCCCATTTTTACATACATCGGCAAGCATTTCCTGACCATAATTAATGCGATCCAATATAAACCACTCTGATTTTGTAAGCTGAATTTCATTTTTATTATTCCATCTATCTTCTATTGCTTTACGTATTTCTCTATTTTTTTTACTTAATAAATCAAATAAGTCTTTTTCGTTTAACTCCTCTTCCAAAGAAGAAACACCTCTACTTCTATTAAGATTGTCTTCTGTACTATACAAAGCGAAGTGAAGGGTTGTCAACTAGTTGACAAATTGTTGAAATTGTATTACAATTAGAACTGAAGCTCTACGGAATGAGCCTGAGAAAATGGAGGTTGGCAAATGTTTAAAGTCGGTGATTTGATTATCTATTCCACACATGGGGTATGTAAAATTGATGACATTTGCGAGAAAAGCTTTAAAGACGTGACACGTAATTATTATATTCTCCATCCACTGGATGATCCGAATTTAACAATCAGCGTGCCCGTAGATAATGATCAGGTCATCATGTTGGACATCATGGAGAAGAAAGAAGCAAGAAACATCCTGAAGTCTTTTGAAGAACCTGGTATTGAATGGATCGATGATGCGAAAGCACGTAATAAAAAGTATAATAGCATCATTAATAGTGGTGATCGTGACAAAATCATTAAGATTGCCAACACACTTATGCGCAAACAAAAAGAAGCTGAGCTTAATAAAGAGCGCATGTATGACCAAGATACAAAAATGCTTGAACACATTCAGCGGATTATGTTCCAAGAATTGGCAGCATCCCTAGAAACAACCGTTGAACAAATCGTTGACCGAATCAATTCAATGATACCGGCAAAGGTTTCATAATATAAAGAAGAAATTGACCTCGTTTCATTGGAAACGAGGTCAATTTTCTTTGTATTGGCTCCCGGAAAGGAGACCACAATATGAAGGTAGCTCGTATGGTGGCATCAAAGTTGCTTCTCCTTTCAATTCAGGTGTAAAACAAGTAGAATAGCTAATAGAATAAATTTTACTTTTCGGAGGTACCCATACATGGATAAAGGAATTAACCAAAGAAAGACAGAACATATCCGACTTTGTTTAACTGGAAACGTAGAAGGTGTCAACAAAACAACGGGCCTGGAAGGGATTCATTTCATACATAATGCATTACCAGAAATAAATTTTGATTCCATTACATTAGAAACGAGTTTTTTAGGAAAAGCATTAAAAGCCCCGTTTTTAGTCAGTTCTATGACTGGTGGTTCAGAGCTTGCCACAACCATCAATCAAAACTTGGCTATTGCTACTGAGGAAAAGGGCTGGGTCATGGCAATTGGCTCTACACGTGCATTTTTAGAAAGCGATCAATATAAAGAATCATTCCTTATCCGTGAGCAAGCTCCGACTGTACCGTTAATTGTAAATATTGGAGCGGTTCAATTTAATTATGGATATGGTGCAGAGGAATGTCAGCGGATAATTGATAAAACAGGTGCCGACTCTATTGTGCTGCATTTAAACAGCATGCAAGAAATTGTACAAGACGGGGGAGATGTGAATTTCGAAAACCTTCTTCCTAAAATTGAACAAGTATGTAAAACGCTTGAAGTCCCAGTTGGAGTAAAAGAGGTTGGATTCGGTATCGATGGGGAGGCTGCTCAAAGGTTATATAATGCAGGCATTTCCTATATTGATGTAGCAGGTGCTGGCGGTACTTCTTGGAGTCAAGTTGAAAAATTACGTTCCCGCAATAAATTGAAAAAGGCTGCAGCAGAAGCATTCAATAACTGGGGAATTCCTACGAAAGATTGTATCGTATCTGTACGAAGCAAGCTCCCGGAAGCACCTCTTGTAGCGAGTGGTGGTATGAGTACTGGTGTCGATGCGGCTAAAGCAATTACAATTGGTGCAGATATTATTGGATTTGCCCGTCATTTGCTGAAAGCAGCTACCGAATCACCGGAAGCAGTCCTTGAGACGATGGAGCAAATCGAATTAGAGCTCAAGATGACCATGTTTGGTATTGGTGTGAAAAACTTGGATGAATTGAGAAATACAAAACGTGTTAATATCATGGGTACTTCACTTATGGATGAAATGTAAAAAGTTTTATCCCTCCTTGCACTGGGTAAATGAATGATAGAGCTAGGAGGGATAACTATGGTATGGACACTTGAGGATTATCCTCCATCAATGAAGAACTTATCAGATATTGTTAGAAAAAAGGCAATTGATATCGCAAACGCGATGGTGGATGAAGGTTATAAAGAGGAAGATGCCATTCCAATTGCTATCAGTCAGGCGAAAGAATGGGAAGATAGCGCTGAGGATGAAGAGATTGAGCATTTTCGTAAATATGGGAAGGTGACGACCCGTTCTCCAGAAGGCCAAAAGTATGAAAGTAATCCGGAGAGAATGGAAGAAGGAGAGGTTGTCCGCCCGCATGAAGATGGCTGGGCAGTGGAATCGGAAGGCGCTCAAAAACCAAGTAACGTTTTTGATACAAAAAAAGAAGCGATTCAACGAGCAAAGGAAATAGCTGAAAACAAAGGTACATCTGTTACTGTCCATAAAAAGGACAGAACGATCCAAGAGAAATATTCATTTAAAGAAGAATAAAACAGTGAGGCTGAAATGCTTTGCTGTTTTTTTGTTTATAAAAGAGGAGATGGTACTACCCTGTGACTTTTAGAAATGTGCAAGGCCAACTCTTGAGATAAGCACATTATTTCATTCTAAAAAGCCCCTGTGCTACAATGAATGCAACTTAATGGAGTGATGAAAAATTTTCATTTCGGAAGACGGTTTCATACGTTATACTAGTTATCGTTATGTTAGTGAAAAAGGAGATTCAAAGTAAATGCTAATTGAAATATGGTCAGATTTTGTGTGCCCTTTTTGTTATATAGGAAAGAGACGGTTGGAAGCAGCCCTAGAAGGATTTCAACATAAAGAAGCGGTGACGATAGAATATAGGAGTTATCAGCTTGATCCAACTGCGAAGCATATACCGGGGAAAAATTTCTATGAAACATTCTCTGAGTTGAAGGGTATGCCGATCAAACAGGTGAAAACGATGAATCACCAAGTAGCAGAGCAGGCTCGAGCTGTTGGCTTGGACTTCCGGTTTGATACGATGCAATACACCAATACGTTTGATGCTCATCGATTATTTCACTATGCAAAACGTCAAGGTAAGGGAAATGCAATTACCGAACGATTCCTCCATGCTTATTTTACAGAATCCGCGTTGTTAAGTGATAAGGAAACGTTGGTGAAACTTTCCGTTGAGGTTGGGTTGGATGAAGAGAAAGTAAGGGAACTATTACAATCTGAAAAATATACTCAAAAAGTAAGTGAGGATATCGCCGTAGCACAACAAATCGGAGTACAAGGTGTACCGTTTTTCGTTTTTAATGAAAAATATGCTGTTTCAGGAGCGCAATCTAGTGATGTATTTTCTCAAGTACTTGAGAAGGTATGGGAAGAAGAGGAAAGCAATCCAGCAGCGAAAAAAGGGAAAGCGAAAACATCCTATTGTACGGATGAAGGCTGTGTTGAGCACGAATGAGGTATCGTGGTCAACCAGTGGACTTACATGAAGAACTTTACCGGTAAAAAACTACGTTTGTTTATTCAAAGAGATTTCTTTTGATAGATGTATCAAAAAGGGTTCTGCACAACTGTAGTTGTGCAGAACCCTTAGTTTACTTATTCTAAATTTTTTCTGTTATTAGTGAGAATTAAAGTATACACAAAAACGGCAACCATCTTGCATATGGACCGGGATATGCATATCATAAACTTCTTTCAATGCTTCTGAATTAATAATTTCATGTGTAGGGCCATTTTTTACGAGACGTCCATCTCTTAAAGCGACGATTTGATCGGAATAAACGGAAGCAAAGTTAATGTCATGTAATACAATCACAACTGTTTTTCCTAGTTCATCAACAAGTTTGCGTAGTATTTTCATGATTTGCACAGAGTGCTTCATATCTAAATTATTTAATGGCTCATCTAATAGAATATATTCGGTATCTTGTGCAATAATCATTGAAATAAAAGCACGCTGTCTTTGACCGCCAGAAAGTTCATCCAAGAATTTATGTTGGATATCTGAAAGGTTCAAATACTCTAATGCCTGATCAACGATTCTATTATCTTCAGCATTTAGTCGACCTTTTGAATATGGATATCGGCCAAACGAGACCAATTGTCGAATTGTAAGTTTTACATTTAGGTAATTTGATTGTCGTAAAATGGCAATTCGCTTCGCAAATTCATTAGATTTTATATTTTTTACATTATTTTTGTCAAGTAACACTTCACCTGTATCTGCATCCAGTAGTCGGCTTACCATTGAAAGTAACGTTGATTTTCCCGCGCCATTTGGACCGATAAACGAGGTGATCTGTCTAGGCTTGATTTCAACCGAGACATCATTAATGATTGATTTATTTCCAAATCTTTTTGATAACCCTTTTATTTCGATCATTCCTCAACCCTGCTTTCCCTATGTAATTATCTAGACGGAATAATTAAAGCCAGTAAAGCTAATAATAATTATGGATATATGTTTAAGGATAAATGTCCTCAAGTTCTTCTACAATTTCATATTAAAAATTTCTCCAGCTATAAAAGCTACTTTATAAGAATTATCAATAATGATAATCATTATCACTATATTCATTTTATATGATGTCGGTAGGAAAATCAATGCTTGTGCTTAAGAATAGTCTGTAAAATCTCCCTTATTAACTTCAAATTTTGAGATGGAAGGAAATTCTGATCTACTGTCAATGGATAGATATTGGAACATCGTAAGCGGATAGGAGTGGTTATAGGAGGAGTCTAGTACACAATAATAATATTTTATTATAAAAATAATTTCATTAAATTATAATTGACAACTTTTTTGGATTTGCTATACTTTGATTAGGTTATTGAGATTGATTCTCAATATCAATTGTTTGTATTTTTTAAGTGCACTATAGTATATTTATGCTTTAATTCTTCAAAATTGCGCATAAAAATAAAACAAAGTTATTATCAACTCAATAATCTAAAACACTTACAAGGGGAGAAATTAAAGAAATGGGAAAATCAAAATATATTAATTCATCATTCATAGTATTAATTTTTGCAATTTTAGTTTTGTTCTTAGCAGCTTGCTCTGGATCAAGTGATGATGCAGAGAATGCGGAAGATACAGCAAATAATTCAGCTGGAACAGAAGAGAAGGAAGACGAGTCTACTGAAGATGCAACTATTGAAATAACGGACGCACATGGTACGGTTGCTGTTCCAGTGAATCCACAGAATGTAGTGGCTCTTGATAACCGTACATTTGAAACTCTAGCTGATTGGGGTATTGAATTAGCGGCTGCTCCTGTGGATCTAATACCTGAAGACAATCCTTATAAAAATGATGATTCCATTCAAAATATTGGAAACCATCGTGAACCAAATTTAGAAATTATCGCTGCGGTAGATCCTGAACTTGTAATCGTCGGTCAAAGGTTTGCAAGCTATTACGAAGATATTAAAGCATTGGTACCAAATGCTGTCGTTATCGACTTGAATATCGACGTTTCTGAAGAGGCTGAAACACCAGGTGATAATTTGGTTAATGGATTTAAAGATATTACAACTTCCCTAGGCCAAATTTTTGATAAAAATGAAGAAGCTGAAGCGTTGATTGCTGAGTTTGATCAATCAATTGAAGAAGCTAAAGCCGCATATAACGGGACAGATAGAATTATGAGTGTTATAGTATCTGGTGGAGATATTAATTTTGCAGCTCCCCAAACTGGTCGTGTATGGGGGCCATTATATGATATATTTGGTTGGACTTCAGCTTTAGAAATTGATCAAGCTTCTGCAGACCACCAAGGTGATGATATTTCTGTTGAAGCAATCGCGGAAACTGATCCTGATTGGATTTTTGTAATGGACCGTGATGCTGCGGTATCTTCTGAAACGGATGCAGTTCCAGCTCGTGATGTAATCGATGGAGCACCTGCCCTTCAAAACACAACAGCAGTTAAAGAAGGACAAATCGTGTATGCACCGGCGGATACTTATACAAATGAATCAATTCAAACCTTTACTGAATTATTTAACGATCTTGCTGAAGCTCTAGCTGAGTAGATAGAGGAGTATAACTATAGTGCCGAAAAATACAATAGAAAAAACGTTCGGGGCTGGTAATTTACAGCCCCCGCGACGTTATAATAAGGAGAAAATATGGACGAAGCCTTTTATAATAGCAGTCATTATTGTTATTATTCTAGGTGTTATTTCTTTGTTTACTGGAGTTTATGATATTAGAGGGCGAGAAGACGGGATGGATATGTTTTTTATAACTCGTATCCCAAGGACAGCTGCGATTATGCTGACTGGAGCAGCTATGGCAATGTCAGGGCTTGTCATGCAGCTTATCACCCAAAACCGTTTCGTTGAACCGACAACAACTGGGACAATCGAATGGGCGGGCTTAGGTTTAATTCTAGCTTACTTATTATTTCCTGGACCAACATTAGTCCTTAGAATGACTTTCGCAATCATTTTTTCCTTTATTGGAACGATGATTTTCTTTTTGTTTTTAAGAAGAGTTAGACTACGTTCTTCATTAATCGTACCAATTATTGGAATTATGCTTGGAGCGGTCATTTCTGCATTTTCTACATTTGTTGGACTGGCTTTTAACATGTCGCAAAATATTGAATCCTGGTTTGTGGGTTCGTTCTCTTCTATTCAAGTTGGAAGATATGAATTTTTATGGTTAATTGTTGTCATTAGTGTTCTTATTTATATCTATGCGAACAAGCTCACTTTAGCAGGCTTAGGAGAAGATGTTTCAACAAGTCTTGGTGTGAACTATAACCGGATTGTTCTTATTGGTACTGGACTTATTGCTGTTGCAGTTGGAATTGTAGCATCTGTGATTGGTAATCTGCCATTTCTAGGTTTAATCGTGCCTAATATCGTTTCCATGTTTAGAGGTGATGATCTGAGAAGTAACTTGCCTTGGGTAAGTGTCATTGGTATGGGTGCTTTGCTTGCTTCAGATATAATCTCTCGAACTATTATTATGCCTTTTGAGGTACCTGTTTCTCTGATACTCGGAACAGTAGGTGCAATCGTATTCATTACTATTCTATTAAGAAGAAGGAGGCTAGGTTAACAAATTGGAAACTACAAACAACAAAGTCGTCAAAATTAATTCTAGCCTTCCTAATGAAGATAAACCGTCTAAAGCTTTTCGGTCCAAGAAAGAAGAAAGGCGTTATTGGATCCTTTTAATTACACTGATCGTTTTGGGTGGTCTTGCTGCGTTTGGACTATTAGTGTATAACAATCCGGTTCCAGTAGATTCCCCTTCCTTTATTCCAGTTGTTGAAAGAAGATTGGATGCCCTTACTGCAATGTTTATTGCTGTAATCTGCCAAAGCTTGGCGACTGTTGCTTTCCAATCAGTAACGAATAATAGGATTATAACTCCTTCACTATTAGGATTTGAAGCACTGTATTCAACAATTCAAACTAGTACAATGTTTTACTTTGGTGCCAGTGTATTTATCGGATTTAGCGGCACTGGACCATTTTTAACCCAAGTTATTATTATGATTGTGCTCTGTTTGGTACTTTATGGTTGGTTACTTTCAGGAAAGTATGGGAATCTCCAGTTAATGCTTCTAGTCGGAATTATTATTGGTACCGGACTTCGGTCATTATCATCTTTTATGCGAAAACTACTTGCACCGTCTGAGTTTGATGTTTTACAGGCGAGATTATTCGGTTCTGTCAATAATGCAGACCCTGAATACTTTCATATTGCAATACCAATTGTAATCATTGTGGCATTACTGCTCCTTGTTTATTCAAAACGATTAAATGTAATGTCACTTGGTAAAGATATCGCTAGTTCTTTAGGAGTAAACTATCGATTTAGTGTCATTTATGTTCTTGTTTTAGTTTCCATATTAATGTCAGTATCAACTGCTTTAGTTGGACCACTAACTTTCTTTGGGTTTTTAGTTGCGACTCTAAGTTATCAGTTGGCACAAACTTATGATCATCGATACATATTTCCGATGGCTCTTGCATCCGGTTTCTTAATTTTATCAGGTGCATATTTTATCATGTATCATGTATTTAATGCTCAAGGTGTCGTTTCTGTTATTATCGAAATGGTTGGTGGTATAACATTCTTAGTCATCATTTTAAGGAGAAAGACTTTGTAACAAAGAACAAATATTTATTGGAATCAGACTGTATTACATTTTCTAATTTGACCAGAGTATGGGACATAAAGGATCTTATTGAAAAAAGGCGTTTAATGAGATGAATAAAGCAAATACCCAAGTATTTTGTTAAAACTTCATGTTCATTAATAAAGATAAGAACTTTTGTCCCGGCTCTTCAGTTTTGAAGTGAATCTACCCTAGTATTCCCCTGTAACCAGCCCCCATAAACCTTCTTGCAGAAAGTGCCTCATCAATTCCCAGTGCTTCCAATTGCATGGTCAACAAGTTACCCTAAGGTCATTATAATTTATAGTGTTTTTCCCTTGTGTTTAAGAAAAGTGAAGGATGAACGGATCATTGTATATGACTTTAGCCTTAATCACACTTTCGTTATTGAATTATTAGGGTGTTTTATGTTTTACTGGAGTAAGACCAATTAGGAGGTAATAATTAAATGAAGAAAAGAATCCTGCTTATTACAGCATTATTTTTAACGTTGCTATTAGCTGCATGTAATAATGATGACACAGAGAAAGCGGATGACAATAAGGATACAGAAGAGCAAGCAACAGAAACTGTGGAGATTTCTGATGAGGAAAAGGTTGATAATGACTCCGTCGTCTTGAATATTAATGGTACTGAGATCAACGGAGCTAAATATAATAATGTTTATAAACAATACAAAACAATGCTTCATATGTATGGACAAGATGTAAGTGATTTGGACATGTTGAAGGATGAAACAGTTCTGATTCTAACTGAGCAGGAATTGATTCGTCAGGATGCACTCGATAGTGGAATTGAAGTGACGGAAGAAGATGCTCAAGAAGAGATTGACAATATCATTGAGACAAATGGAGAAGAAGCTATTCAAACCATGCTTGAAGAATATGATTTATCTGAAGAACAGTTCAGAGAACAATTGATGGATGACTTGTTGATGGTCCGTTATATTGAGTCTGAATTTACTGTTGAAGTGACCGATGAAGAAGTGGAAGAACAATATAACCAGATGAAAGAACAGAGTGAAGAAGTGGGCGAACTTCAGGAATATGAAGAACTGATCCGCCAAAGCGTCATGGAGCAGAAGCAAAGAGAAATGTTGGAAGCTCGTATCGAAGAATTAAAAGAAGAAGCTGAAATTGAGACGTTGATTTAAGACAACAGTAGGATGACGCACAGAAAGTTGTGCGTCATCCTATTTTTATTTTTTCAGAAGTTTATCGAGCACCTGGAAAAACGTGTCCATCTCTACTTCCGTACCAATTGTAATTCGTAAATATTCGTTAATGAGTGGTTTATTAAAGTATCTCACTAAGATCTTATTTTCTTTTAACTGTTCATACAGGCTGGAAGCTTCCTTGTCTGGATGAGTTGCAAATAGGAAGTTTGCTTGAGAGGGAAGCACGTTAAATCCACGTTTTCTCAATTCCTGAGTGGCCCAAATCCTTGTCCTTTTAATTTTCTCCCTTGTTGCTTCAAAGTAAACTTTATCTTTCATTGCTGCAATACCGCCAGCAATAGCTAGGCGATCAATTGTATAAGAATTAAAGGAATCTTTTATCCTGATGAGCCCCTCAATTAATTCAGGTGAGCCAAGAGCAAATCCTAAGCGAAGTCCAGCAAGAGAACGGGATTTGGACATCGTTTGAATAACGAGTAAGTTATCATATTTATGAAGCAGCTTGACTGCAGATTCCTCGGCAAAATCAATATATGCTTCATCAACAATAACAACCCGATCCCGATTATGCTGAAGAATATCTTCAATTGCCTCGAGCTGTAAATAGAGGCTAGTTGGTGCGTTCGGATTTGGGAAAATAACGCCGCCTTCTGAACTGTGAAAATCACTTGCCTGAATAGAGAAGTCCGCTTGTAAAGGAACTTCCTCTACTGGTATGTTAAAGAGTTTGGCATAAACCGGGTAAAAGCTATAAGAGACTTCTGGGTAACGGATTTTCCTCCCGGATTCAAAGAAAGCCATAAACGAAAAGGCAAGCACTTCATCTGAACCGTTTCCGATAAATACGCTGTCCTTACCCAATCCATAATAGTCAGCGATCTCATTTCTCAGCTCATCCACTGTTGGACTTGGATAGAGTCTGAGAGACTGATCTGCTTCCTTCTTTATCGCATCTAAAACCAGAGGGGAGGGAGGATATGGGTTCTCGTTCGTATTTAGCTTAATGATTTTCGGATCATTCAGCTGTTCCCCTGGAATATATGGATCACTACGTTTTACTGCACTGCTCCAAAATTTACTCACGGTTTTGACCTTCCTTTGTCAGATGGCGTTTTAATAATTCCGCTTTAATTTCATTTAGAGTTACTCCTGACGTCTCCATCACGACAAGAAGGTGATAGAACAAATCGGAGATTTCGGCTGTCAGCTCCTCTTTATCTTCATTTTTTGCAGCAATGATAACCTCGCTCGTTTCCTCGCCAACCTTCTTCAACATTTTGTCGATACCTTTTTCAAACAAATACGTCGTATATGCTCCTGGGACAGGGTTTTCCCGTCTGTCTTTAATTTTGTCAATGACTTGCGTTACGATATCCAGAGATGGTAACTCTTTTTGGTCGAGCGTTTCATTAAAGCAAGTCACTTCACCGGTATGGCAGGCAGGGCCAAGGGGCTCGACTTGGACAAGTAGAGCATCTTTATCACAGTCATAGTTGATACGCTTTACCAGCTGTTTATTACCTGACGTTTCCCCTTTGTTCCATAAGGACTGTCTGGAACGGGAATAAAACCAGGTTTCACCTGTTTCAATTGTTTTTTCCAATGACTCTTTATTCATATAAGCAAGGGTCAATACTGTACCGCTTGCTGCATCTTGGACGACAGCAGGCAGGAGCCCGTTTTCATCAAATGCTAAATCTTCTAGTTGGATTGTCATTCTTTTATCCCCCTGACCAAAACATTTTCATTTGCAAGATATTCTTTCAATGCAGGTATTTTAATTTCGCCAAAGTGGAATACAGATGCTGCAAGGGCCCCAGCTGCACTGCCCTCTGTCAGTGCTTCTTTAAAGTGTTCGGGTTTTCCAGCTCCACCGCTTGCGATTACCGGTACATCTACAGCTTCGGCGATTTTCTTGGTTAATGCTATATTATAACCCGACTTCGCACCGTCATCGTCTATGGCATTCACGACGACTTCACCTGCTCCAAGTGTTACTCCTTTGATTGCCCATTCAATTGCATCAATGCCGGTATCCACCTGTCCTCCTTTGGAAAAGACATTCCACTTCCCAGGTGCAACCTCTTTAGCATCTAATGCAAATACAATAGTTTCACTCCCGTATTTCTGTGAAGCTTCACTAATGAGATCTGGGTTTTCGATGGCGGCACTGTTGATTGAAACTTTGTCAGCACCGGCTTGTAATACTTTTTCAATATCTGCAATGGAACTAATTCCACCACCTACGGTAAAAGGTACTTGGATTACTTTTGCGATGTTCTCGACAAGGTCGATAAAAACATTTCTCTTCTCTACAGATGCTGTAATGTCATATAGAACAAGTTCATCTACTTGATCTTTATTATATTGCTTTGTAAGCTCTACTGGATCTGCGACCTCTTGAATGTTTTGAAACTGTTGTCCTTTCACGACTCGGCCATTTTTGACGTCGAGACAAGCGATGATATTCTTCTTTTCCATCTTCTCACCATCCATCAGGTTCTTGAAATTTAATGTGCCGTCGTATAGTGCTTTTCCAATAATTGCACCGTACATCTTTTGTTCCCTTAACCTCTTAACATCTTCTTCTGTTGTCACGCCGCCGGAAGCAATGACATCAATCGTTGTTGCTTGATTGACCGCTTGGAGCTCCTCAAAATTTGGTCCTTGCAGCATGCCATCTTTCAAAATATCGGTGTAAACAATTGTTTGAACACCGACTTCTTCCAAATCTTTCACGAGATCAAGTGCCTTGACTGTGCTTTCTTTAGTCCAGCCGTCTGTTGCAACAAAACCATTACGGGCATCAATTGAAACTGCAATTCTTTCGCCGAATTTTTCCACTGCTTCACGCAAAAATTCTGGGTTTTGAATGGCGGCTGTACCAATGATGACTCGGCTCACTTCCCGGTTCAAGTAATTTTCAATTACTTCTATCGAACGGATGCCACCACCAACCTGAATGGGGATGGATACAGTTTGCGCAATCTCTGCAATCAGACCTTGATTAATCGACTTTCCTGTTTTGGCACCATCCAAATCAACAATATGGATATACTCCGCACCTTGTCTCTCCCATTCTTTCGCGACTTCCACAGGGTTATCATTGTAAATCGTTTCTTTATTATAATCTCCTTGGGTTAGACGTACGCATTTACCTCCAAGAATATCAATTGCCGGGAATAAAATCATGAAATCATCTCCTGTAAATTTATAGGACGCCTTTTGTAGACGGAACACCTTTGATTCTTGAATTAATTATTGTTGCTTGGTCTAATGCTCTTCCGAAGCCTTTAAAAATTGCTTCAATCATATGATGGCTGTTTCTGCCATATGCGAGATTAATGTGAAGAGTAATTTTTGCATTGCTTGCAAACGCTTGGAAGAACTCTTCGACAAGCTCAGTATCGAAATCACCGACTTTGTCTTTTAATCCTTCCACATTATATACAAGGAAAGAGCGGCCGCTAATATCGAGGGATACGTTGACCAACGCCTCATCCATCGGAGAAGTGACCGATGCATATCTCGTAATGCCTTCTTTTGTTCCTAAAGCTTCCCGGAAAGCTTGACCGAGAGCAATTCCAATATCTTCGACAGAGTGATGTTGATCCACCTCGAGGTCGCCGTCACATTTCACCTTTAAGTCAAACAAGCCATGCTTTGTCATCAGTGTTAACATATGATCGAAAAAACCGATACCTGTATTAAAATCACCTTGTCCGGTACCATCTATATTAAGGTCTAACTTGATCTTTGTTTCCGCAGTATCTCTGGCAATTGAATAACTACGCATCCTGATCATCCTTTCTGATTTGAATAGCATTTGCGTGGGCAGACAAGCCTTCTACGTTTGCTAGTGTAATAATTTGATCGCTGACATCTTCCAATGCTTGTCTCGGGTAACTGATGATCGTTGATTTCTTCAAGAAGTCATAGACACCAAGCCCTGAGGCGAACCTTGCTGTACCACTTGTTGGCAGCGTATGGTTTGGCCCGGCAAAGTAATCTCCCAACGGTTCAGGTGAATAGCTTCCTAGGAAAATTGCTCCAGCATGTTTAATCTGAGGTAAAAGCTCCGTTGGATGCTCGACCATCAATTCCAGATGCTCCGCTGCGATAATATTGGCCACTTGAGCTGCTGACTCCAGGCTGTCTACGATGATTATTCTGCCGTTTGCCTCGATGGAAGCATCAATGATTTCCTTTCGTTCCAGTCTACTAGTCTGTAAAACGATCTCTTCCTGGATAGAGTCTGCAAGTTGTTCGCTCGTAGTAATACAAATCGCTCGGGCAGATTCATCATGCTCCGCTTGAGATAAAAGGTCAGCAGCTACATATCGTGGGTTTGCTTTCTCGTCAGCAATAATACAAATCTCACTTGGACCAGCAATCATATCGATGCCGACTGTGCCATATACCCACTTTTTGGCTCGAGCAACATAAGCATTGCCGGGACCGACAATTTTATCTACCTTTTTTACCGTTTCTGTTCCGTAGGCAAGCGCTGCGATCGCTTGTGCTCCGCCTATCTTATAAATCTTTTTGATTCCTAAAAGCTCAGCGGCAAGCAGCACATAAGGGTTTACTTTTCCATCTTTACCAGGCGGGGTAGTAATTACAATCTCCTTTACTCCAGCCAGTTGCGCAGGGATCACTGTCATTAAAACGGTGGAAGGGTAGCCGGCTTTTCCGCCCGGAACATAGACACCAACACGATCAATAGGGGTAATCTTTTGGCCAAGCATTATTCCATTGTCTTGTTCAACTAGCCAAGATTTCTCCTTCTGTTCGTTATGATAGGCACGGATATTTTTTGCTGCTTGCTTCAAAGCGGTAAGGAATTCTGGAGTTGTGAATTGCTTTGCCTCACGAAATTCTTTTTCAGAAACAACTAAATCATCGAGGGTCACCCCGTCGAATTGTTTCGTATATTCATATAGTGCTTTATCCTGCTTTTCTCGTACTTTACGGATAATCCCGAGAACTGCATCGTCCAGGGCAGCGTCATTTTCTTCTGCGCTGGTAGAATTATTCCATTCTGCGATATATTCTTCTGCAGTAATTATTCTCATGCTGGTCACTCCAATGCATTTTTTAGTTGGTCAATGAAGTCTTTTACTTCCGTTGATTTAGTTGCAAAACTAGCTTTATTTACAATGAGGCGGGTACTAATGTACTCGATATCTTCCAAAACCACCAAGCCGTTTTCCTTCAATGTACTACCGGTTTCCACAATATCGACGATGACATCGGCAAGCCCGATGAGTGGCGCCAATTCAACAGAACCATTCAATTTGACGATTTCAATGGACTGGCCAACATTTGAAAAATACTTCTTCGCTACGTTAGGATACTTTGTGGCAACGGTTAACGTTTGGTTGGAATCTGCCGTGTAATCAGGAAATCCGGCAACAGAGAATTTACATTTACCAATTTTCAAATCGAGCAGCTCGTAGACATCGGCTCGGGATTCAAGAATATTATCTTTTCCGACGATGCCTATGTCTGCTGCCCCTCTTTCTACATAAGTCGGAACGTCGACAGCTTTTACGAAGATTAATTTAATCGTTCGTTCTTCATTAAAGAAAACAAGTTTTCGGCTATCTGCGTGAAAGTCAATAAAATGCATGCCGGCTTTCTCCAACGTTTCAATGGTATGTTTAGCTGGTCGTCCTTTCGCTAATGCAATCGTAAGCTTCTCCATTTTAGGCCCCCCCTTTTTCAACTAATCGAATCAATTCTTCCGTTGTTTCGAAAGTCTGTTCCGTCTCATCTATTAGTACATTTTTATCTTCTAGAAAAAGGATTCCAGCTTCAGCAGTTCCAATTTCGAGTTGTTTTGTAATCACTCTATACTCTTGCTCTCTTAAAGATTGAGCTGCTTCCAATGCTTTACGCCTTTGTTTCGCTACATAGTAAAGTGTTAATGGAGCAGGTTCGTTTCTAACATCGGTAAGTTTATGTTGATTTATTGCTTCAAGTAAGTCATCAACTTCATAGGCAAACCCAATGGCAGGCATATCTTTACCGAATTGTTTGCCCAATTGATCATAACGTCCGCCCATTAGGACAGGTTTTCCGATATTTTCGACGAAGCCTTGGAAAATAACATCCGTGTAATAATCCATGTTATTGATTAGCCCAAGATTCAACGTAATAAAGTCCAGCACATCATAATCTTCAAGAACCTCTATGACAGCCAGCAAATTATCCAGGATATGTTGCATCCGTTCATTTTGGATAATAGACTTTGTCTCTTCCAATACTGCTGACGGACTGCCGTAAAGAAGTGGAATGGCATAAAGTGCTTCTTGTATTTCAGAAGGTAAATCAAGCTTAGTTAAAAAGGGCTCCATCTCAACCATATTTTTGGATTGAATCAGTTCCTGAAGTTGTTGCAGGTCTTGCGGTGATAAGTTTGCCTGTTCAATCAATTCCTTGAAAAACCCTGCGTGACCAATTTCGATTTTAAAATTGTTGAACCCAATCTCTTTCAACGTATGAACGGCGAGTGCGATAACTTCAGCATCGGCTTCCGGCTTTTTATTTCCGAACAATTCCACACCAGCCTGGGTACTTTCTTTTTCTGTGCTTTCACCATTCGGATGGCGGTATACATTAAAAACATAGAAGAGCCTTTGCTCACTTCCATTGATTTCCCGGTCAGTAACTGTCAAACGTGTCATCGGAATCGTTCCATCTGGCCGAAGCACGAGGACTTTCCCAGATCTATCAATTACTTTAATCATTTCATCTTTATTCACTGTTTGCTGGATGGAATTATACATATCGTAATCTTCAAAAGTTGGGGTATGTACTTGTTCATAACCATATGTTGAAAAACGGCTTTTCAATTTATGGATGAGCTGGTTCTTAATTTTGTAATTCATGACCGCTCGATTACTGGATTTCTCGATACCGTTCCGCATTTCTTATTCTCCCTCCAAAAACTTTATTGATTTATCACTTTATCACTTCATCTAATTAAAGTTATATAGTATTATAATAATTATGATAGATTATAAAGTCAAATGATTTCTTCACGAAATTTTATGAAAAGCTAGATTAATAGCCGAAAGATAAGACAAAGGAGAGAGCAGCATGTTTGATTACCATATGCACAGTAATTTCTCGGCCGATTGTGAAACGCCGATGGAGAAAACAGTTGAAAGAGCAATTGAATTGGGATTAAAGGAAATCTGTTTTACTGACCATATTGACTATGATTACCCGGATAAAGATTGGATATTTGAATTTGATCTAAAAGAGTATGATAAAAAAATTAAAGAGGTCCAAGAGAGATACCGTAATCAAATCCGAATTAAAAAAGGAGTGGAGATTGGGCTTCAGCCACATATCCTCCAGAGATATGAAGATATGATGGAACAAGAACAGTTCGATTTTGTCATTTGTTCCTTACATGCGACGGAAAAAAAGGATTTGCATTTCGGTGAGTTCTTTGAAGGAAAAACAGTGGATGAGGCATACGAAATTTACTATACGGAGCTGTTGACATGTGTAAGGGATTTTAAGGAATTCAGTGTACTTGGCCATCTTGATTTAGTGAAACGCTATACGAAGGAAAAAAGCAAAAATAACTTCCATCATATTATTAAGGAAATATTTGCTGAAATCATCCCAGCAGGAAAGGGGATTGAAGTGAATACTTCTGGCTATCGTTATGGTTTGGAATCTGGTATGCCAAGTCTTGATATATTGAAGTTGTATAAAGATTGTGGGGGAGAGATCATCACATTAGGTTCAGATTCTCATGTGGTGGACACACTTGCAGTTGAATTTCCACTTGCCATCGCTCATTTGAAGGAAGCGGGTTTTAAATATATATGTACATTTACGGATGGTAAGCCAGAGTTTCATTACATTGATAATTTATAATAAAGGTGACTTTTTTACGAATTTCACATGAAGCAGGGATGAGTACCGTCTCGCTATGCTATAATAAAAAAGAAAATAGGCCACTGCTATTTGGCAGTGGCTAATATTCTTCCATTACATATTGGTTAACAAGCAAGGTGAGTGAATTTGAATGAATAAAGGAAATATCATCACAGGTCTTTTTGCATTATTACTTTTACTCGGACTGGGGGGTTATTCATTGATGCCGAAAAATACAAAGTCAGAAGGATATGTAGGAATACCGACTGTCTTTGTACATGGATATAAAGGAACCGTCAATTCTTTCGGCAATATGCTCCAACGTTTTGAAAATGAGTATAAATATGGGGTAGTAGGGATGACTTATTTTGTGAACGCTGATGGTTCCCTTCATACACAACATTTGGCCCGAAGTAATGGTAAACCGTTATTCATTCAAGTCGTTTTTGAAAATAATCGTACCAGTTTTGCAGAGACGACAAATTATCTTGCGAATGTGCTGCACAATCTTAAAAGTACGTATCAAATAGACACGGTGAATCTCGTAGGACATTCAATGGGTGGGATAGTGTCCTTAAAGTACATCATGGAATATGATGGTAAGGCATACCCCCGTGTAGAGAAACTTGTGACCATCGGCAGTCCGTTCGCTGGTATCTTTGATCCGAATTATTTTATTACACATACGGATAGAGGAGCAGAGGATTTGAAGATGGACTCGCTTGCATTAAGAATGCTCCATACGTCCACCTTCCCAGAACATGTGAAAGTACTTAGTATTGGAAGTACAGGCGACGCTGTTGCGGTTCCTGAAAGTGTAGCCCAACTCAGAAAAATTGTCCCATCAAGCCAACTGAAAGAAGTGATGTTGGAAGATGAGACTTTAGGACATAGCGCACTTCATGAACATGCAGGGGTAGATCAATTGATTTATCGTTTTTTGTGGCAAGATTTAGCACAATAACTTAAACTATAGAAGCAAGCTAAAATGAAATGATATTCCATGGTGAATAATGGATGGAATTTTTTATTAAAGGATGATATACGTTGACAATGAATGACCCAATTTATAATAAACTAACGCAGATTACTGCGGAGGAAAATGTATTGAAAGACGAACCTCTAAAAGAGCATACGTACACACGACTTGGCGGTAAAGCCGATTACTATGTGACTCCTTCAACTTATCAGGAAGTGCAGGAAATCGTTTTGCTGGCAAATCAGGAAGATGTAGAATTTACTTTGCTCGGCAATGGTTCGAATTTAATCGTCCGTGATGGCGGAATTCGCGGAATCGTAATGAATCTGCAAAAATTGGCTACGATAAAAGCAGATGGAGATAGTGTCATTGCGGAAAGTGGCGCAAGAATTATTGATGCATCCAGATTTGCATTGAATGAACGGCTTACCGGTTTAGAATTTGCTTGTGGTATTCCTGGTTCTGTAGGCGGGGCGTTGTATATGAATGCCGGTGCTTACGGCGGTGAAATTAAAGATGTTCTCAGAAGTACGCTTGTCTGCACGAAAGATGGCGAGCTTATCACGCTGAGTGCAGATGAATTAGATCTTGATTACCGTACAAGCAACATTCCGGATAACGGTTATATTGTATTGGAAGCTACGTTTGATTTGAAGCAAGGTGAATATGATGACATAAAGGCTGTCATGGATGATTTGACGGAAAAAAGGGAATCCAAACAGCCATTGGAATATCCATCTTGCGGAAGTGTGTTCAAACGTCCACCGGGATATTTTGCAGGAAAGCTGATTCAGGACAGCAACTTGCAAGGAGTGCAAATTGGTGGTGCACAAGTTTCCAAGAAGCATGCTGGCTTTATCGTAAATATTGAAGATGCAACGGCAACAGAGTATATCTCCCTGATCAAACATGTCCAAGCAACAGTGAAAGATAAATTTGGAGTCACTCTTGAACGTGAAGTACGAATTATTGGTGAAGATGTAGAGGTATAGTAAAATGGCGCTTTCTTAAGGAAGGCGCCATTTTTTGGTGTTTTTTGAGAATCCGTTCTTATGACTTGAATGGAACGAATTATTCTTTCTTCGAGTACTTAGATTGGTTCTAACGACATGAATGGGGTGAATTTTCTTCCTTCGTGTACTTAGAGTGACTCTAACGACATGAATGAGACGAATTATTCTTTCTTCGTGTACTTAGATTGGTTCTAACGACATGAATGGAGTGAGCTATTCTTCCTTCGTGTACTTAGAGTGGCTCTAACGACATGAATGGGGTGAGTTTTTCTTCCTTCGTGTACTTAGAGTGACTCTAACGACATGAATGAGACGAATTATTCTTTCTTCGTGTACTTAGATTGGTTCTAACGACATGAATGGAGTGAGCTATTCTTCCTTCGTGTACTTAGAGTGGCTTTAACGACATGAATGGAACGAATTATTCTTTCTTCGTGTACTTAGAGTGGTTCTAACGACATGAATGGGGTGAGGTATTCTTCCTTCGTGTACTTAGAGTGGCTTTAACGACATGAATGAGAACGAATTATTCTTTCTTCGTGTACTTAGACTGGTTCTAACGACATGAATGAAGTGAGGTATTCTTCCTTCGTGTACTTAGAGTGGCTTTAACGACATGAATGTGACGAATTATTTTTTCTTCGTGTACTTAGATTGGTTCTAACGACATGATTGGAACTAATTATTCTCTGTTCGTGTTTCTAGATTGGTTTTAGCGACCTGAATGGAACGAATTATTCTTCCTTCGTGTTCCTACATTGGTTTAAATGACATGAATGAAACGAATTGTCTTTCTTCATGGCATAGAAGCATCCTAAGGACAAAAATAGAATAGAATTTTTCTTAGTACCTGTTCATGTTCTTATAATACTTTTAATATCTCTAATAAAATAACATTATTATGATAAGTGTATAAGTAGAAATAAAAATACCGGAAGCTTTTTATCGGCATCCGGTATATTTATATCGAACGATTATTAAGCACGGAATCTGCTTAAGAAACTCTGCAGCCGCTCATTTTGTGAATGCTCGATGACGTCGCGTGCTGAGCCTTGTTCCGCAATAACTCCTTCATCTAAAAAGAGAACTTTATCTGCAATATCCAAAGCAAAATCCATTTCATGAGTAACGAGAACCATTGCCATGTCTTCGTGTTGTGCAAGGTCGCGGATCACCTCAAGAACTTCCCCGACGAGTTCAGGGTCAAGGGCTGATGTCACCTCATCAAATAACATGATCTTCGGGCGCATAACGACAGCTCTTGCCATTGCCACACGCTGCTTTTGTCCACCTGAAAGTTGGCTTGGATAATTATCGATTTTGTCACCTAGTCCGACTCGTTCCAGCATCTGAATTGCTCTTTCACGGACCTCATGTTTATCTTCCTTTTTCACATGAATCGGTGCTGTCATACAGTTTTCTAAAATTGTCATATGGGGGAATAAATTAAAATGCTGAAACACCATGCCGATGTCCCCGCGTACTTTGCGTAAGTGCTTCTCATTGGCACGAACTTCTTTACCGTTTTTCTCCATTTTCCACAAATTCTCTCCGCTTACAATAATATCACCAGATGTAGGTTCCTCTAACGTCATCAACATCCGGATAATGGTCGTTTTACCGGAGCCACTTGGACCGATTACGGCAACCTTCTCTCCGGCATGAATATCCAAATTGATTCCCTTTAATACTTTTACATCTCCGAATGATTTATAGACATCCCGATATTGAACAATAGGTTCCGTCATTTTTCATACTCCTTTAATACGTTATATGGTTCGTAAAACTCCCACCAAATTGAGGGCACGGGAAAAAAGTAAATGCAATATGTTAAACACATATTATATTGTCAATTTTATGAGCTTTTAGCAAGCGCATTTTTATCAAATCTCTTATTCAGCCTCAATTCAAGTCTCTTAATGAGAAAAGCAGAAGCGTAACTTAAAACTAAGAAGATGATACCGACAATGGTAAGTGGTTCTAAATAAGCAAAATTTCTCGAACCGTACGTATTTGCTAAAAGTAATATTTCCGACACCGTAATGGTGGAAACTAGAGGGACTTCCTTAAATAAAATGATTAGATAGTTTCCTAGCATAGGTACGGTTGGCGGAATCGCTTGAGGAAGGATAATCTTTTTCCACTTATCCATTGTGCTGAAATTCAGTGCCTTGGCCGCTTCCCATTGTCCCTTGCCTACACTATCGATTCCTGAACGATAAATTTCAGAGATGTAAGTACTGTAGTGAAGACCAAGACCAAGTATTGCACTTTGTACTGGACTTAAAGTGATCCCAATAACAGGTATAACCGGCAATGCAAAGAAAATGAAAAATAACTGCACAAGCGGTGGTGTCGAACGGATAAATTCCATTGACCAAGTGACAATCCAATTGAATGGCTTAATGGGTATTCTTCTTAAAAGTGTCCAAATAAAACCAACGATAAGAGCAAAGGCAAAACTGGCAAATGTGAGGAATATTGTCATCCATAAGCCATCTAAGACAATAGGCAGGGCTTCGAAGAATCTCTCCCAACTCCAATATGTAGTGTTCATGAACTAGCCGCCCCTTTCTTTGCGATTGCTTCTCCTTTTCTTGTCATCCAAATTAATGGCAAGGCAAGAATAAAGTAGAACACGAGAATAACACCATATACAATTGGTGTCGCTGAAGCATTTGTACTGCGGATGATATCTCCGTAATAGAGAACATCATGCAGTCCGATTAAAGAAACGAGTGATGTACTCTTAAGGATTAAAATCGTATAATTACCAAATTCAGGAAGCATCATGCGTACGGCTTGTGGAAATATTATGAGCCTCATTCGTTGGAAACTCGACATATTCAAAGCAGTTGCAGCTTCAGACTGTCCTTTATCAACCGCAACAATCGATGAACGGACAACTTCAGATAGATAAGCACCATAGTTCAATCCGATTGCAATCACACCAATCCACCAGTTTGTTCCAAGCTGAATACCGAACAGCATGGGAATAGCATAGTAGAGCCAGAATAATTGTACGATTAGTGAGGTTCCGCGGAAGATTTCCACGTAAACACCAGTCGCTTTTCGGATGAGCACATTATTCGATAATTTAGAGAGCCCAGCCACAAATGCCAATAAATAAGCTAATAGTGCTGATGCAAGTAAGACGGTGATCGTCACTTGCAGACCTTTTGCAACTTGAGGAATAACCTCCATTATTGCATTAATGATAACCACTCCTTATAAAATTTTAATAAAGTCGGATAAGATACATAGGGAAGAAGTGCGAGGAGACAAGTTAACGGTATTTACCCGTTTTTTGAATATTCAAACCATGATATGCATGTTTATCCTGAGTCTACGAAAAAATAAAGGGTCCAGCCCTGGAAGAGGAACCGGACCCTTTAGCCACTTACTTCATTTCTAACAGAAACTTATGAATTAAATTTCACCATTACAAAGTTGTTCTGTTGTTACCTCGCCATCGCCGACAAAATTCATCTCTTCGCTGAATCCATTTTTTTCTAACAGTTCAGCAATGGTTCCATCTTCTTTTAATTTTGCTAAAACTTCATTATAAACATCTCTAAGTTCTTCATTTTCCAAGCTGAATGCAGCAGCACCATAACTAGGCACTCCTTCAATATCAGGCTGTTCAAATGTCTCCACAAATTCTAACTCATCGGAATTAAAGGATTCCAGCGCCATTTTTACCGTCATTTCTGTACCAGTAGTAGCATCTGCTCTACCTGCTTGAACTGCTGAGAAAGTAGCTGGAATGTCAGCTGCAGTCGTAATTTGATCTTCACTTACTCCTTCTTCAAGTAAGAAACCGATTTCCGTAGCACCTTCCATAACAACTACGGTTATGTCTGGGTTGGCTGCAATATCCTCATAGCTATGTATATCGTGAGGATTCCCAGCCTGAACAACCAATCCTTCTCCATATTGCATTTCTGGTTCACTGAAAAGCGCGTTTTCGCAGCGTGCTGGTTGAATCGCCATACCTGCTGTTACGACATCAAACTGTCCCGCTTGAACTCCAGGAATCAATTGACTGAAGTCTGCCAACTGGGATTCCATGTTTTCTACACCTAACTCCTGAAAAACTGCTTTTGCGATATCAACAGCAGCGCCCTTTAGTTCGCCATTTTCTTCATATGCATAAGGTGCCTCGTTGGCAAAACCAATCGTTACCGTACCGCTTTCACGCAGTTGTTCTAATTTGCTTTTACCCTCTGCGGCATCAGCATCTTCATCGTTCGAACCGCAGGCAGCAAGTAATAATAGTGCAAAACCTAGTAATAATATCCCTAATTTCTTCACAATAAATTGGACCTCCTATATTTTTATGAAACTTTTCTCCCCTTTTTATTCGTAGTAAATATTGGGCGAGAAGGGTACCCATATTAGTCTTGTTTTAATGGTAACGATAATTCAACATTCACTCAAACTCTATTAAACTAGATAAAATGGGTTTATTCCTCAAATAGTTGGATGAAAGTCCTCAGAACAGACTATGCTAATATATCCTCCAAAATCATCCCGTTTCCTCTTAAATACCAAATATTCGTTATTATGAGAAGAAAAGATAGCTAGACATTGGTATGAAAAAACTTTAGTATTAAATTAAGAAAAAAGTTTCAAGAGAGGGATTAATATGGGGGCTTATGTAGCAGTTGTTGCTGCTTCAATTGTATTGATTATTATGGTTGTTGTCGGGTCGTTGATAACGATTAATAAAGGTTACGGGTATAAACATTCCGTTGATCCACTTCCTGAAGACGAAGAAGAGCGTAACAGCAAAAAGAATGAAAGCTAGTCTATAAGAATGGAGTGTCCATAGATGGAGATCATATTATGGATCATCATCATCGCATTATTTATAGGATGTTTTATAGGAATCGTGTTTCCTATTATTCCATCCGTCCTGTTTATTTGGCTCGGTTTCATCATCTATCACTTCGGAATAGATGGTGGAGAGTTAAATACATTATTTTGGATAGCAATGATACTATTGACTGTAGTTCTAGTCAGTTCGGATATCATTGCAAACAGTTATTTTGTTAAACGCTTTGGCGGAAGTAAAGAAGGAGAGCGGGCCGCAGCAATCGCTGTTATAATCGGTTCCTTTATTACACCGCCATTCGGGATTATTTATGTCCCATTTATTGCTGTCTTTCTTATTGAATTGATTATGAAACGGACTGTAAAACAAGCATTTCGCGCCTCGATTGGCTCGTTAATCGGTTTCTTAAGCGGTACGGCAGCAAAAGTTATTTTACAATTGTTGATGATTGCGTGGTTTTTTATTCTTGTTATTTTCTAGCATCATATCAACAGAAAATGTCCTGCTGGGCATATCACCTAGATTAAATCTTCTATAGTAGTAAAAGGAGTTTTGACATATGGAATATCCTGCAAGAGTAATCACTATCGCGGGTTCTGCTGCAGGTGGCAGTGCAGGGATACAAGCAGACTTAAAAACGTTTCAAGAGTTGGATGTCTATGGTATGAGTGTTGTGACAGCTATTGTCGGCAGACATCCGAAAACGAACAAGAATGTGCATCCACAAACAATAGAAGCGATTGAGGCACAATTTGAAACAGCAATGAAGCAAGTCGGTATGGATGCTTTAAAGACCGGGATGCTGTTTTCTAAAGAAGTAATTGAAGTAGTAGCGGGATTGATTAAAGAATCCACTATCGAATCGGTCGTCATCGATCCTGTCATGGTGGGGAAAATGGATTCCAAGTTATTGAAGGAAGATGCCATTGAGGCAATGAAAAAGCGGCTCATTCCATTAGCGACCATCATCACGCCAAATATACCGGAAGCTAGGTTCCTTCTGGATGATAGACCGATAACGAATGTAGAGGAATTGAAGCAGGCTGCAATTGATTTATACGAATTAGGCTCAAAATTTGTTCTTGTAAAAGGTGGCCGTCTGGAAGGACCAGCAATTGATGTGTTATACGACGGACAGAATCTGACCTTATTTGAAGCACCACGAATCGATACGGTTAATACAAGTGGAGCGGGTTGCACCTACTCTGCAGCTATCGCAGCTTATTTAGCAAAAGGAACAACTGTGGAAAAGGCTGTTGAGCAAGCGAAGCAGTTTGTTACGACAGCAATAAATCATGGATTTACTTATACCGAAATGGTCGGTCCTACTTATCACGCTTCTCAAAGGAAATATGGGGACGCCTTCCAAATTAAAGTGGAAAAGACGAATTAGGAGGATGAATCATGGTAAAACGAGCATTGATTAATGTTGATTATACGTTTGATTTTGTTGATGATGCAGGTTCATTGACTGCGGGTAAACCAGCTCAAGCGATTGAGGAGAAAATCGTTTCCCTGACAAAGGAATTTATTGATTCTGATGATTATGTAGTATTTGCAATCGATGCCCATAAAGAGGGGGATGAACTTCATCCTGAATCCAGACTTTTCCCGCCTCATAATATCATTGGGACTAGAGGCCGTGACTTATATGGGGAGCTTGCGGATGTATACGAAAAGAATAAGGATAAAGATAATGTGTATTACTTCGATAAAACACGTTACAGTGCTTTTGCAGGAACGGACTTGGAAATCAGATTGCGGGAACGTGGTATTGAAGAAGTCCATATTGTAGGTGTTTGTACAGATATTTGTGTGCTCCATACTGCTGTGGATGCTTATAATAAAGGTTTTGACATTGTTGTACATAAAGATGCTGTAGCGAGTTTCAATGCAGCAGGTCATGAATGGGCTCTTGGCCATTTTACCGATACGCTGGGCGGAAAGGTCATCTAAAGAGGTGTGCTTGACTTTGGGTACCTCTCCTTATATAGTAGAAACTAGAAATGAATAGTAACGTTGAAGCGGAATAGTATAATTCATGGTCTTCTAAAAGAGAGGAAATGGTCGGTGTGAATTTCCAGGAGATAGAATTAGAACCTGCCGTCTGAGTTCGCCATCGAAAGGATCATTCTGGTCTATAAGATGTGCGCGGTTCGAAAGCCGTTATCTAATGAAGTGTGCATGCTTTTTGAGTGCAAACAAGGGTGGTACCACCACGCAAAGGTCCCTTTTTCATATTTAGGGGTCTTTTTTTATTGTAAAAATAAATTTAACTATAAAGAGGTGTTTTACTTGGCTAAGAAAAATAAAAATTTCGTAGAAAAAGTTACAGCTATGGAAGACGATTTTGCCCAATGGTATACAGATGTCGTTAAGCAAGCAGAACTTGTAGATTATGGACAAGTAAAAGGTACGATGATCATTCGTCCTTACGGATATGCAATTTGGGAAAATATTAAAGATGAATTGAACAAAATGATTAAAGATACTGGTCACTCCAACGTCCAGTTTCCAATTTTCATACCTGAAAGCCTATTGCAAAAAGAGGCGGATCACGTGGAAGGCTTTGCTCCTGAAGTTGCTTGGGTAACACATGGTGGAGATAATGAACTTGAAGAGCGGATTGCGGTAAGACCTACATCTGAAGTGTTGTTCTGTGAGTACTATTCGAAACATATTCACTCCTACCGTGACCTGCCTAAGCTTTATAACCAATGGGCAAACGTTGTACGTTGGGAAAAGACAACTCGTCCATTCTTACGTTCATCCGAATTCCACTGGCAAGAAGGACATACAGCACACGCAACAGATGAGGAAGCTGCAGCTGAAACAGCTAAAATGCTTGATGTATATGCTGACTTAGCAGAAAACTATTTGGCAATTCCTGTATATAAAGGAAAGAAAACAGAAAAGGAAAAGTTTGCTGGTGCGAACTACACACTGACAATTGAAGCGTTGATGCATGACGGTAAAGCTTTACAATCGGGAACAAGTCACCATTTTGGTTCCGGATTTGCCGAAGCATTCGATATTACGTATTTAGATAAAGACGGAAAGAGTCAATTTGTCCACCAAACTTCTTGGGGATTGTCCACTAGAATCATGGGGGCATTGATCATGGTACATGGAGATAATCGTGGATTAGTAGTTCCACCGAGAATTGCACCAACACAAGCGATGATCATCCCGATTGCGCAACATAAAGAAGGGGTGCTCGATAAAGCTTATGAGCTGCGTGATCAACTGAAAAATATCGTTCGTGTAGATATTGACGCAAGTGATAAAATGCCTGGTTGGAAATTTAATGAATACGAGATGAAAGGAATTCCAGTTCGTATTGAATTAGGGCCAAAAGATATCGAGAAGAACCAGGTGGTACTAGCTCGCCGCGATACAGGTGAAAAAGAATTTGTCGCCCTTGCAGATCTTGAAAAACGTTTGCCTGAGCTGCTTGAAGAAGTTCAACAAAATCTTTACAATAAAGCATTACAACATCGTAATGAGATGACGACATCTGTCACTACGATGGAAGAATTTACTGAAGTACTTGAAACTAAAGGTGGATTCTTAAAAGCAATGTGGTGTGGTGACTTGGAATGTGAAGAGAAAATCAAAGAAGACACAACGGCAACCTCCCGCTGTATCCCATTCGAACAAGAAAAACTATCCGACAGCTGCGTCTGCTGTGGCAAACCAGCTAAAGAACTAGTCCTTTGGGCAAAAGCTTATTAAAAGAAAAGTGAAAACGACCGTTTAGGGACGGTCAAACTGCGCCCCACAGGACGTGGGGTGGTTCGATGTTGCCCCGGGATGGGGCGTACTTAATCGAACTTCCCCTACTTCACAGATAAAGGAAACACAGCGAGGTACGAGCCGATGTTGACTTATCGATTGGAGGCGCAGGAAGTTTGAACAGTCCCTGGTCGTTTGAGCTAGACATAAGAAAAGCGAAAGGACGCGTTTAGGGACGTCTGAACTGGAATGCGATGCAGGAAGATAAAGGAAACATGCCCCTTTAGGGGTATCCGGCGTTGGGCTTTAGCCCGGTTTTAGTCGGGCAACCTTTAACTTGAGTCGATGTTGACTTATCGACCGGAAGCGCATGAAGTTCAGGCAGTCCCTGCGTGCTTTAGCAAGACATAGCAAAAGCGAAAACGACCGTTAAAGAGTGGTCCAATCAGAGTCTATTCTGTTTGGAGCACTCTTTTCATATTATCTTTGTAAGACACGCTACTCAGTGATAAAATATAAAAAGTATAATTATATTTTGCTATATGCACGTCTAACAAAGTTTTAGAATAAACATAGGCTAGTGGACTAATTTTTTGGAGGAAAGAATATGAAAAAAAGAGTTGGCCTGATATTTGGCGGGAAATCTGCTGAGCATGAAGTTTCATTACAATCTGCAAAAAACGTATTGGAAGCCATTGATAAAGACAAATATGAAGTGTTATTAATTGGGATTGATAAAGAAGGGAAATGGCATATGCATGACTCCTCACATTTCCTTCTAAATGCTGAAGATCCGAAACTTATTGCTCTTAATAAAACAAATGAAGGAGTTGCTTTTGTTCCAGGAGAGACCCAGAACAAGTTAGTGAAGACAGATGGAAAATCAGCACTTGGTGAATTGGATGTCATTTTTCCAATTCTACACGGAACGTTGGGTGAGGACGGAAGCATTCAAGGGATGTTAAGAGTAGCTGAGATTCCATTCGTTGGATCTAGCGTATTAGGATCAGCGGTGAGCATGGATAAAGATATTGCAAAACGCCTACTACGGGTAGCCGGATTGAAAGTTGCCGATTCTTATACATTCACAAGAGCTACAAGAGAAAATATTTCTTTTGAAGACATAGAAAAAAGCTTAGGTCTGCCTTTATTCATTAAACCTGCGAATCAAGGTTCTTCTGTTGGAGTGAGTAAAGTAGAGTCGAAGGAAGAATTTAATGCAGCAGTTACCGAAGCGTTTAAATATGACCACAAAATCCTTATTGAGGAAGCAATTCGTGGAAGAGAAATTGAATGTTCCATTTTAGGGAATGAGTATCCGAAAGCTTCTATACCTGGTGAAATTATTGCGGTAAATGACTTCTACTCTTATGAAGCGAAATATATTGACGAGCATGGGGCGACATTACAAATCCCAGCCGAATTAAATGAAAAACAAGTGAAGGAAATCCAAGATGTTGCAATTCAAGCCTTCCAAGCATTGAACTGTGAAGGTATGGCAAGAGTGGATGTTTTCTTAACGGAAGCCGATGAAATCATTATTAATGAAATTAATACGATACCTGGATTTACAAAAATCAGTATGTATCCGAAATTATGGGAACATAGCGGAATCTCCTACAGTGACCTTATTGACCAGTTGATTCAATTGGCAATCGAGCGACATGAACGGGATTCAGCTTTAGAAAGCTCGTTTGAAGCGGAATAAACTAAACTACCTCTCTGTTTTGCAGGGAGGTAGTTTTATTTGTTTTTACTTTTATAAATCAGTGGAGTTTGCTCACTTATCGCAAAACGATGCCTACGCGTTAATTAATAACTCAATATCCTTTTTCAACTTTGCAGGTTCTTTTTGTGGGGAAAAACGGTCCACTACTTTACCATTTTTGTCGACAAGGAATTTAGTGAAGTTCCATTTGATATCTTCGGTTAAAATCCCTTTTTGTTCCGATGTTAAATATTTGAATAAAGGATGGGCATTTTCTCCTTTTACATCGACTTTGCTGAACATCGGGAAGGAAACTCCATAGTTTGCCGAGCAAAACGAACTGATTTCTTCATCCGAACCAGGATCTTGTCCACCGAATTGGTTGCAAGGGAAACCTAATATTTCAAATTTTTCATTGCCAATTTCCTTATATAGTTCTTGCAAGCCTTTGAATTGGGGTGTGAACCCACACTCACTCGCTGTATTAACAATCAATAATACTTTGCCTTCGAAATCGGCAAGGGATTTTTCTTCTCCATTAATTGTTTTCGCTTGATATTCATAGACGCTCATTGATATCAAACCTCCTTAAAAAAAGCATAGCAAGCCCATAATCCTCTGTCAAAACATAGAGCGACATAAATTTAAAATACCAGCTTGACAATTTACACAGAATATTTAGAATAAAGATTAAGTGTAATATGTAAGGGCTTACAAATTGCTTGAATTCATATTTTGAAAGGAGAAATGCGAAATGATGAATACCCAGTTAACTTTTCCTCTCATGATCCAGCACACTGAAAAGTTCTTCCCAAAGAAACAAATCATCTCCCGTACACAGAAGCGGACGCAAACACTTACTTATGATGAGTATGTGCGACGGACAAGGTCACTTGCCAGTGTTCTCGATCGCTTAGGTGTGGAGAAAGGGGACCGAGTAGGAACAATTGCTTGGAACCACCACCGTCATCTGGAAGCTTATTTTGCCATACCAAGTATCGGGGCGATTTTACACACCATTAATTTACGGCTTTCAAGGGAACATTTGATTCACATTATAAACCATGCTGAAGATAAGGTTTTATTGATCGATGTCGATTTGCTTCCATTGATTGAAGGAATAAAAGATGAAATCAAGACAGTGGAGGCATTTATTGTGATGACAGACGATGAAGAGCTTCCGTATTCTGGACTTGCGCCGCTGTACTCCTATGAGGAATTGCTTGCTAATGGTGATGAATCCTTTTCATTTCGTGAGGACCTTTCAGAAGATGATCCAGCAGGTTTATGCTACACCTCTGCGACAACTGGGAAACCTAAAGGGGTTTTATATTCACATCGTGGCCTCTATCTCCATAGTATAGCACTTGCCCTTGCTGATACTGCTGGCCTTTCCGAGCAGGATGTTACAATGCCTGTTGTGCCAATGTTTCATGCGAATGCTTGGGGTATACCTTTCGCAGCTACATGGCTTGGGTCCACACAAGTTTTACCTGGACCAGCACCGACACCTCAAATACTTGCAGAATTGATTGAAGAACATAAAGTAACCATTACAGCTGGTGTACCTACTATTTGGTTAGGACTACTAAAAGAATTGGAATCCGGTAAATACAATCTTAACAGTCTTCGGGCTGTTTTATGCGGTGGATCAGCGGCTCCGAAAGGCATGATTCGGACTTTTGAAGAAACACACGGAATTCCATTCATCCATGCGTATGGGATGACAGAGACTTCCCCGATTGTTACAGCTGCCAATCTGAAGAGTTATCAAGGAGATCTTCCGTACGAAGAAAAATTGGAATTGCGCTCCACACAGGGTAGAGTAGTTCCAGGTCTGGAGATTAAAGTGATTAACGATCAAGGGGAAGCAAAAGCCGATGGAAAAGACATGGGTGAACTACTTGTCCGTGGACCGTGGATTGCGGATTCCTATTATAAAGATGAACGCAGTAAAGATGTTTTTGTAGATGGTTGGCTCCATACCGGTGATGTTGTGACAATAGATGAAGAAGGTTATGTGAAAATAGTTGACCGGACAAAAGATTTGATTAAAAGCGGTGGAGAGTGGATTTCCTCTGTTGATTTGGAAAACGCATTGATGGCACATCCATCTGTATTTGAAGCGGCAGTAGTTTCTGTCCCGCATCCAAAATGGCAAGAGCGTCCGGTGGCTTGTGTAGTATTAAAAGATGCGGATAAAGGTAGAGTTACAAAAGATGATTTACTGGAGTTTTTAGAACCTCAATTTGCCAAATGGTGGTTGCCGGACGAAGTGATATTTATGGAAGAAATCCCTAAAACATCCGTAGGGAAATTTTTAAAAATGGCTTTAAGAGAGCAGGTTAGGAAAGAGTTGGCTTTATAATGGAGGTAAGGACCGGTACTTTGTAAGAGTACTGGTTCTTTTAATTGAAAAGAGTGACTTTTTTTGTCCACTTTATAATTTGTACGATTTTTGTTATAATACTCGTTATGCAAGAGATAAATTAATAAAAACCCCAACATTTGTATCTTGCAAATATAAATGATAGGTGGTAAATCACTATGGAGAATGAAAAGTACCAAGTTTTATTGTACTACAATTATGTACACATCGAAGACCCGGAAACTTTCGCAGCTGATCATTTGAAGTTTTGTAAGGAGCTTGGCTTGAAAGGCCGGATTTTAGTCGCTGAAGAAGGTATCAACGGAACGGTATCCGGTACTGTTGAACAAACACAAAAATATATGGATACAATGCATGCGGACGAAAGATTCGCAGACATGGTGTTCAAGATTGATGAACATGATGGTCATGCCTTTAAGAAAATGCATGTTCGTCCACGTAAAGAATTGGTTACACTTCGCCTTGAGGACGATATTAACCCGCATGAAATTACTGGGAAATACCTCGAGCCTAAGGAATGGTATGAAGCGATGCAACGGGATGATGTTGTCATTCTAGATGCTCGTAATGATTATGAATATGATCTTGGCCATTTCCGTGGAGCAATCCGTCCAGATATTGAAACATTCCGTGAGCTGCCAGACTGGGTACGCGAAAACCGTGAAATGTTTGAAGGTAAGAAGATTTTAACTTACTGTACTGGCGGAATCCGTTGTGAAAAATTCTCTGGCTGGTTAGTTAGAGAAGGATTTGAAGATGTAGCACAACTTCATGGTGGTATTGCCGTCTATGGAAAAGACCCTGAAGTCCAAGGTGATCTTTGGGACGGAAAAATGTATGTGTTTGATGAAAGAATCTCTGTTCCAGTAAATCAGAAAGAACATGTCATTGTTGGTAAAGACTACTTTGATGGAGAGCCTTGTGAACGATATGTCAACTGTGCAAATCCAGAATGTAACCGTCAAATGCTTTGTTCTGAGGAAAATGAACATAAATATCTCCGTGGATGCTCTCATGAATGTCGAGTGACTCCACGTAATCTATATGTAAAAGAGCATAATCTAACCGAAGAAGAAGTTGCTGAACGTCTTCGTGCACTTGAAGCAGAAGAACAGCATGCTTAATGATTAAAATGGGAAGCCGTACTTGAATTAGTGCGGCTTCTTTTTGTTTGGGAAATAACCATATTACCTTAAGTTTATTAGCTCTAAACACCCGAACAACTGCTTACTATTCTTATTTAGTCGCTCATTGGCGCTCTAAGCGCCCAAACTCCTGCTTACTTCTCGGATTCGGTCACTGATAGGTACTCTAACTGCCCGAACTCCTGCTTATTTCTCGCATTCGGTCGCTCATCGGTGCTATTACCTCCCGAGCAACTGATTACAGCTCGCGTTCGGTCGCTTATCGGCTCTCAAACCCGCCCGAATTACTGCTTACTCCTCGCATTCGGTCTATAGTATCGTACTCGTCCCCATTCTCTGACAGCGATTACAAAAATAGCCTCCAAATAAATTTAAGTTTTTATGTATATTAACATTTGAAAGTGGTTAAGAATAAAATACTTAGAAAAAGTTGAGAAAAAAATTAAGAAAAGCTTGCATTTTTTCTCACTTCAAGGTAAAGTTTAAGGTGCAAATGGGAATTGGAATTAGAATAATACTTTACGACTCTTTTTCAAGATGTGTAAAAGTATTAAAGATTCAATCACTTTGCACGATATTGAAAAAGGAGGTCATTTAAATGACTGGTAAAGTAAAATGGTTTAATGCAGAAAAAGGTTTTGGTTTCATCGAGCGTGAAGACGGAGATGACGTATTCGTACACTTCTCAGCAATTCAAGCTGACGGATTCAAAACTTTAGAAGAAGGTCAAGAAGTTGAATTCGAAATCGTCGAAGGAAACCGTGGACCACAAGCTGCTAACGTAGTTCGTCTATAATTAAAAAATTCTTAAGCTTACTTCCATTGGAGGTAAGCTTTTTTAAATTCGGAAGCAGGTGAAATTATGGATAAAAAGGAAGTAGAAAAGAGAATCATTGAAAATTATCAAAATGATGAAAGAATGATGATTCTCATATTTTGCCAATGGTGTGTAAATCATGATCTTGATCCACAAGAACTGTACGGTAGAGCTTACCCTGAACAACCTTCTAATGCGCTAATAGAAGAGATGAAAGAAAGTACGGTGTCGAAGGAAGAATCGGATGTCATTTCTGATGCAACTCTTCTCCAAGTTCTTCAACTATTTGGAAATAATGACTTGGCATTTATTGTCCAAGAGGAAGTCGAAAAGCGGGATAAAAGTTAATTTACTCGAAATGGGATAAAAAAGTGGTCAACCTGAATTACTGATTGACCACGTAAATCCTATTGAAATAATTTGATTAATGCTTGTGTTCCGCTGTCCGCTTCTCCGTTTTCGGCCAATTCTTTGTAAAGTTTCAATGACAGAGCAAGTCCAGGTGTGGACATTCCCATTTCTTCTGCTGATTCTAATGCAATGGTCATATCTTTGATAAAATGCTTCACATAAAATCCTGGTGCGAAATCACCTTTCAACATACGTGGTCCTAGTTGGGACAAGGAAAAGCTTGCCGCAGCACCTCTACTTATACTGTCTAGAACTCGTTCGGGATCTAAACCTGCTTTTTTAGCATACACAATTGCTTCGACTACCCCGATCATGTTAGATGCGATAGTGATTTGGTTGGCGAGTTTCGTGTGTTGTCCCGCTCCTGCATTCCCTTGATGGATGATATTTTCTCCCATCGATTGAAAAATCGGTAAAACTTCCTCAAATGCACTGCCATCACCACCAACCATAATAGCAAGTTTGCCTGTCTTCGCTCCGATATCTCCACCTGAAACTGGAGCGTCTAAAGCATGGATATTTCTTGCTTTAGCTTGTTCATAAATCTTAACTGCTAAAGAGGGTTTGGATGTGGTCATATCAATGACGTATGAGCCCTCTTTTGCATTTTCTAAAATGCCATTTTCTCCAAAATAAACTTCTTCGACGTCACTTGGATACCCAACCATCGTAATAACAACATCAACATGCTGAGAAAGCTCTTTTACCGTTTCAATCCAAGTTGCCCCTTGTGTCAGCAGGTCTTCTGCTTTTTCTTTCGTCCGGGTATAAACGTAAACTGGATAACCCGCATTCATTAAATTTAAAGCCATACTTTTCCCCATGACTCCAGTGCCAACAAAACCAATTTTTGCCGATGTACTTAATCCCATTATTCTTCCCCTTTCCATCATTTGGTCACCTGAACTCCCGCATCATTCTTCTGTTTTTACACAAAGTATATGTAGCTTTATTATAGCAAAAAACATTCCTCTTCCAATCATTAAGGTATAAGAACATGTCAACCTTCAACAAGATTATCCCGCGTCGATCATCTTATTCATTCACAATAAAAAGACCCTGGCTTTCATGATTCACCATCGAATACAGTTCCTTTATATCTTCATAAAGATGGGAGTTTTCCGTATGCTGACTAAAAAGCAATTATCACGTATGAAAGACCAATTGGAAAGTAGAGAAAAAGAACTTATCCACCAGTTAAAGGACCAATTTGGTATGAAGTTTGAATTTGCGCAAGAAGTAAGTGGAGAGCTTTCTAACTATGATAATCACCCGGGGGATCAAGGGACGGAATTATTTGAGCGTAGTAAGGACTTCGCATTAAATGAACACGCTGAAAAAGAATTGGAAGACATTAATGAAGCGCTTCACTCCATTGAGGAAGGCTCTTATGGAATTTGTGTCACTTGTGGAGAAGATATCCCTTATGAAAGGCTACTTGCAGTTCCAACCGCGGATCGCTGTATCGAACACGCAAGTAAGCAAACATTCACTAGGGAGCGGCCGGTTGAAGAAGAAGTGATGGCTGCCAATTTCCATCCAGAGGAAGACCAAAATGACGAAAATGTAGCTTATGACAGGGAGGATGCATGGCAAGATGTGAGCCGCTATGGATCTTCAGATGGTCCGTCTGATTTATATGATGATCATGAAAGCTACAATGAAATGTATCCAAATAGTGATGAAAATACGACAGGGCCTGAAGATATTGAGAATTACATTGCTGCAGATGAAAGTGGTAATTACGATGAAAATACATTAAATCTATATCGTAATCAAAAACCTGAATAAACAAAAAGACCGCCCAAATAATAGGCGGTCTCATTTTATGCTGCATCATCTTGATTAATCTCTTCAAGAATCAGTTTAGTCGTCTCCACTTTTCCATCTCGAATATATTCTACTTCGATTTCATCACCAACAGTTGTTTCCGAATATAGATACTTCCGTAGTTCTAAAATCGATGTTACTGGTTGACCATTTATTTTCGTAATGACGTCAAACTGTTGCAGTCCTGCCCGATCAGCTGGAGTGCGAGGCTCAACATGAGCGATGACCATTCCGCCTTCCACATCTTCTGGAAGATTGATTTCATAGCGGTATTGCGGCGGTACTTGGTATAAAGCAGCAGTACTGATGCCGATTAATGGTCGGGTGACTTCACCTTCTGTTTCTAGTTGCTCCATAATTGGCAGTGCTGTGTCAACAGGAATCGCGAAACCAATTCCTTCTACAGAGTTTTTGGCGATTTTCATGGAATTGATACCGATGACTTCACCTTCTGCATTGACTAAAGCCCCGCCACTATTACCTGGGTTAATCGCAGCATCTGTTTGCAACACTTCGGTCACCCAATCAGGTTGACCATCTTGGTTCGTATCAACAGGCACAGAACGGTTCAATCCACTGATGATTCCCTTTGTAATCGTGTTGGCAAATTCAAGTCCAAGCGGATTTCCAATAGCTAGTACCGTTTCGCCAACAACAAGGTCTGATGAGGAGCCGATTTGAGCAACTGTATCGATGGTTTCTCCATCAATTTCGAGAACTGCCAAGTCGGTTAATGCGTCTTGCCCTAGCACAGTCGCTGGTAGTCTCTCTTCGTCATCAAGAACGACTTCGACATGCTCAGCCCCGTTTACAACATGCTGGTTTGTTACAACATATGCTTTTCCATTTTCCTTTTTATAAATGATACCTGATCCGGTACCTGCTTCTTCATTTCCTTCCCAAATACTTCTTTGCTGCATATTGACCACACCAACAACAGCACTTGATACTTCCTCTATGTTCGTAGAAACCTCGGCATCTTCAGTGGCTAATGTTTCCACGATTTCTGGAGCGACATTAGTATCTTCTTTAGAAGATGTTTGATCCTGTCCATCAGCTCCTCCGACATTTACAAAAATCAGAGCAACGATAATGGCTGCGACCACTCCGCCAATTAATCCACCGACGACAGCGCTAATTCCATGCCATTTTTTCCGTTTTTCTCGTGTTTCTTGACCAGTTTCATTAGGAGATGATGTAGTGGAAGGTTCCGAAGAATGAGGTTGGAAGGTATCAAACTCTTCTTGGTCATCTGGTGCATTTGAGGAAGATGGTTCGTCCTCGCGTTCATATGATTGCTCTTGCTCTTTTTTCTTATCATCAAAATCCATGTCATTCACCCTTTCACTTCATTATTATATCGATAGAATTCAAAAAGTATAAGAAAAAAACAGAGGAGCTGCTGAAAAGAAATTTTTACAGCAGCAACTCCTAGAAGGTAAAAACAAATGGGATGAAATTTGCATCTTACCTTCCTGAATAACTAATTAAGGGGGAAGTTATAAGGAAGAAGGTATCAACTAATTGAGAGTCACTTCCTTACATTTCTTATTCTACCCATGAGAAAAGGAATAGGTTTGGAGTAAATGTGGAAAAAATGTGGAGAATCGTCTTTTTGAAACTTTTTAGTGTAATCTTCGTACTTTCTATGTAAAAATGGAATTAAGTATCATGAAGAAAAAGGTGACAGGCATGGGCTACAAAATTGGATTAGTTGAAGATGATAAAAATATCCAAAATATCGTACGGGCTTATTTAGAAAAAGAAGGTTATGAAGTGACGGTTGTTGCTTCAGGTGAAGAAGGCTGGGAAGTTTGGGAAAACAACCCGCCGGATATGTGGATTCTTGATATTATGTTGCCGGGTATGGATGGATATGAATTCTGTAAACGGATTCGGGCGGAAAGTGAAGTGCCAATTATCATTATCTCAGCAAAAGATGATGAAATCGATAAAATCCTCGGTCTTGAATTAGGTGGAGATGATTATTTAACAAAACCTTTTAGTCCTAGAGAACTTGTCGCTCGGGTAAAGAGATTGTTTAAAAGGACGGTACCACAAAGACAAACTAAGCAGCAAAACCTCGAACGGATGAAGGTTGGAGAACTTCTGATTTATCTCGATGAACGGCGTATTTTCTGGAAAGGTGAAGAATTTGAAGTGACTACGAAAGAATACGATATGCTTCTGTTGCTTGCCCAAAACCCAAATCGGGCATTTTCCCGAGAGGAGTTGCTTTTAAATATTTGGGGCAACGATTATTTTGGAAGTGATCGGGCAGTCGATGATCTAGTGAAGCGTATCCGGAAGAAATTGCCCGATATCCCTCTTGAAACGGTATGGGGATTTGGTTATCGTTTACGAAAAGATGAGGAGTAAAGATGAAACTAAGATCACAACTAACATTGGCATTTACTGGCCTTCTGCTCGTTGTTTTAACAGTGACAGGTTACTTAATTTATTCATTGATTTTAGAAATACTTGTACAGGATGAGCGAAGGCAATTGGAGGAAACGGGTGAACTTCTTGTCAGTTTCTTGACCGAACAATATGGAACTTCAAGAGATATCCAGGATTTCAACCAATTTTTGAATGAACAAGAGCTCCAATTGATCCTTTATGATCGTCACCAAGATAAGGTATTATTCTCGACTATGTCGAATGCGGTGGTTGCAGGGTTTATTAAAGAGAATAACTTTGCAAATCCAAAAGAAACGATGTGGCAGTTAGGGAGTGATCGTTTCGTAACCTCCCGGATTCTCTTCAGCCCAGATATACTCGGTATTGAGTTGGTTCTGCTTACTCCAATGACTGACTTACATGCGGTACAGCAAAACTTCTTCTCCAGGCTCTTTTTGATATTCCTTATCGGTGCATTACTTGCCATTTGGCTCAGTTATTATTTAACGAACAAACTAGTTACGCCACTGACATTATTGCAACACCAATTGAAAAAGATCGAAAAGCGTCAATTTGATGATATGGAGAGGATAAAAGCAACTGGGGAAATAAAAGAAGTGGAACAAAGCGTTTATGAAATGGCGAAGGAATTACAGCGTTATATGAAGTCACAGCAAGTATTTTTCCAAAATGCGAGTCACGAGCTGAAAACACCCCTCATGTCGATCCAGGGTTATGCCGAGGGGATTAAAGATGGAATCTTTGAAGGAGAAGATAGGGATAAAGGTCTCGAGACGATGGTGGAAGAAGTAAAGCGGTTGAAGGTCATCATCAATGAAATGATCTTATTGGCCAAGCTTGATACTGAGAAAGCATACGAACCTGTAAAACTCTCGGGGAATGTCATGATTGATTCAGTCATTGATCGAGTCATCCCTTTGTTGAATGAAAGTAATATAACACTCGAGAAAAAAGTAGAGGATAACATCACTTTGTATGCGGATGAAGAGAAATTGTTGCGTGCCCTTTCTAATATTGTATTAAATGGAATCCGCCATGCAGAAAGTCAGATATTTGTCCATGCATACACAGAGGCTAAAAAGACGATCATCACCATTGAAGATGATGGGGAAGGGGTAGATGAGGAGCTCATCCCACATATTTTCCATCGCTTCATTAAAGGTAAAAGCGGTGAAACAGGTCTCGGCTTAGCCATTGCTAGAGCAATTATCGAGCAGTCGAATGGTAAAATTTCTGTCGACCGTTCTGCCCGTTTGGGGGGGGCAAGATTCACCATCACTTTTTATGAAAATAAAAATAAGAAATTAAAGGAAAAATTGTAATATAATACCGGGATTGTTTCTTATCCCGGTTTTTTGTGTTTTAAAAAGAGGGAAAGGGATAGATTATATACGAGGGGAAAATATTATGGTATAATTATGGCTTGACTTATCCCTAATAATGAGGAGCGTAAAATTTATGCGAAGAGAAGACATACGTAATATTGCGATTATTGCACACGTTGATCATGGGA
The DNA here is from genome assembly GCF_042678205.1 of Oceanobacillus luteolus. Taxonomy (NCBI): domain Bacteria; kingdom Bacillati; phylum Bacillota; class Bacilli; order Caryophanales; family Bacillaceae; genus Oceanobacillus; species Oceanobacillus luteolus. The sequence continues at coordinate 15,110 of NZ_JBHUDE010000011.1, read as the reverse complement.
AAACGACAATGGTTGATCAGCTGTTAAAATACTCAGGGACTTTCCGAGAGAACGAAAATGTGCACGACCGTGCGATGGACTCTGGTGATATTGAGCGTGAACGTGGTATTACTATTTTAGCCAAGAATACAGCGGTAAAATATAAAGATGCAACAATTAATATACTTGATACACCGGGGCACGCGGACTTCGGTGGTGAAGTGGAACGGATTATGAAAATGGTGGACGGTGTAGCACTTGTTGTCGATGCTTATGAAGGAACAATGCCTCAGACAAGATTCGTATTGAAGAAGGCTTTGGAACAAAAATTACGTCCTATCGTTGTATTGAATAAAGTCGATCGACCGAATGCAAGGCCGGAAGAAGTGGTCGATGAAGTACTTGATTTATTTATCGAGTTAGGTGCGGATGATGACCAATTAGAGTTTCCGGTAGTATATGCCTCTGCCCTCAACGGTACTTCAGGTTTAACACCGGATGACCAACAGGAGACAATGGATCCTATTTTTGAAATGATTATGAAGCATATCCCTGCTCCAATAGATAATCGTGATGAACCTCTTCAATTCCAAGTGACATTGCTTGATTATAATGACTATGTTGGAAGAATTGGTGTAGGTCGGGTTGCGAGAGGAAAAATTCATGTCGGTCAGCAAGTGGTTGTAATAAAGAAAGATGGGACTCAAAAGAATTTCCGTATTACGAAGCTATTTGGCTTCCTCGGATTAAAACGAATTGAAATTGATGAGGCTCATGCTGGAGAGATTGTTGCTGTATCTGGCTTAGAGGACCTTAATATTGGGGAAACGGTTTGTCCAAAAGAACATCCAGAAGCACTTCCTTGGCTGCGAATTGATGAACCAACACTTCGAATGACATTTCTTGTAAACAATAGCCCATTTGCAGGTAAAGAAGGAAAGTATATCACTTCAAGGAAAATTGAAGAGCGTCTTATGAAGGAATTGGAAACGGACGTCAGTCTGCGAGTAGATCCAACTGACTCTCCGGATGCGTGGGTCGTCTCTGGACGTGGTGAGCTACACTTATCGATTTTAATTGAAAATATGCGCAGAGAAGGTTATGAATTACAGCTTTCGAAGCCAGAAGTCATCATTAAAGAAATCGATGGAGTAAAATGTGAGCCGATAGAAAGAGTACAGGTTGATATTCCAGAAGAGTATACCGGAGCGATAATGGAGTCACTTGGGGCAAGAAAAGGTGAAATGCTCGATATGGTGAACTTTGGGAATGGACAAGTTCGGATTGAGTTTAAAGTTCCATCCCGTGGGCTACTTGGTTATACGACTGAATTTATGTCACAAACAAGCGGCTATGGAATCCTGAACCACACATTTGAAGCTTACGAGCCGATCGTGAAAGGACAAGTTGGCGGCAGACGTCAAGGAGTTCTCGTTGCGTTGGAAAAAGGTAAAGTATCTACCTATAGTATTCTGCACCTTGAAGATCGAGGAACTATTTTTGTTGATCCAGGTCTGGAAGTATACGCTGGTATGATTATTGGGGAACATAACCGGGATAACGATCTGACGGTTAATATTACGAAAGAGAAACATTTGACCAACATTCGTTCAGCGAACAAGGACAATACAACAACAATCCGTAAATCGAGAAGAATGTCTCTTGAAGAAGCTCTCCAATACTTGAACGATGATGAGTATTGTGAAGTGACTCCTGAATCAGTCCGTTTACGGAAGAAAATCTTGAACAAGAACGAAAGAGAAAAAGCAGCAAAAAAATAAATAAATGCTATCCAATACGTTAAAAAAACCATATGGGAGACTCATATGGTTTTTTTTGATATATTATATTAGGCGCCAAGTGTTTATTTCAGGTGTCTGAAGGAAAATGCTATAGGGAATATAACTTCACACACACCAAAGATACTACATAGTCTTACAGACTGAATTATTGAAGGAGGTTTATCCTATGGGAGATAAAATTTTTGCACCCTTAACAGGAAGGGTTGTCCCCTTAGAAGAGGTACCAGATCCTACGTTTTCTGGAAAAATGATGGGGGATGGTATTGCGGTTGACCCAACCATTGGTGAAGTAAGGGCTCCATTTCATGCTACTGTTATTTTGGCATTCCCAACCAAGCATGCCATTGGTTTGAAAACAGACTCAGGCTTGGAAATCTTAATTCATGTTGGACTGGAGACCGTGAATTTAAATGGAGAAGGATTTGAAGTTCATGTTTCACAAGGTGACGAGGTCAAGCAAGGTGACAAATTAATCAGCTTCGACTTGGATTTCATTGCCGAAAAAGCGGCAAGTACGATTACGCCTATCATTATCACAAATGGTGATATGGTCTCTAAGTTGGAAAAAACGTCTGAAGCGGAAGTGACAGCTGGAGAATCCCTGTTATTGACAGCGACATTGAATCAAGGAGAATCAGATCAAAATTCGAATTCTGCTTCAGAAGAAAAGAGTACAAGTGATCAGCCTTATAGTAAGGAAGCGAAGGCAATTGTACAAGCGGTTGGTGGCGAGGATAACATTCGAGCGGCTACCCACTGTGTGACCCGTCTGCGGTTCGCTTTGGCTGACGATGATAAGGTAGATAAAGAGGCGCTGGAAAAGATGGATATTGTAAAAGGTGTCTTTTCAGCGAATGGTCAATATCAAGTTGTTATCGGGCAAGGTACTGTCGATAAAGTATATCAGTCCATGGTTAATGAAACCGATATCAGCGAAGCGACAAAAGAGGATGTAAAAGCTGCGAGTGGCCAAAAGCAAAATGCATTGCAGCGCGGAATTAAAGTCTTGGCAGATATCTTTATCCCGATATTGCCAGCGATTATCACTGCCGGTCTATTGATGGGGATCAACAATATCTTAGCGAACCCTGGCATTTTTGGTAAGGACTCGCTTCCGGTTATCGAGATGTATCCACAATGGGCAGGCCTTGCTGATATGATCCATATCATTGCCAATACTGCGTTCACCTTCTTGCCTGCTTTAATCGGTTGGTCTGCAGTAAAACGCTTTGGCGGAAATCCGTTATTTGGTGTCGTCATTGGACTTGTCATGGTTCATCCGGACCTGTTGAATGCATGGGCATATGGGGAAGCGCTTGAAAAAGGTGAAGTACCGACATGGAATCTATTCGGATTGGAAATCAATAAAATCGGTTATCAAGGCCAAGTTCTGCCTGTTTTATTCGCTTCTTGGATATTAGCCAAGTTGGAACTAGCCTTGAGGAAAAGAGTGCCGGACTCACTTCAATTACTGATTGTTGCTCCAGTAGCTATCTTGGTCACAGGATTCCTGACATTCCTGTTCATTGGCCCGATCACATTTACAATTGGAAACTGGATTACAGATGCGCTTGTTGCAACCTTCAATGCTGTACCACTTATCGGTGGACTAATTTATGGGGCGATTTATGCACCGCTCGTTATTACAGGAATGCATCATACTTTCCTGGCAGTAGACTTACAATTGATTGGTTCGACGGGATCTACATTCCTATGGCCGATATTGGCATTATCCAATATCGCACAGGGGGCAGCAGCCTTTGCAATGATGGTCGTTGCAAAAGAGGAAAAATTAAAAGGATTATCAGGAACTTCGGGAGTTTCTGCTTGGCTGGGAATCACTGAACCGGCAATGTTCGGGGTAAACTTACCATATCGTTATCCATTCTTTGCAGCAATTATTGGTTCTGCAATTGCCGGGGCATTCATCACCCTCCAAAGTGTACAGGCAACTTCAATTGGAATCGGTGGTCTGCCAGGTATTCTTTCAATCATTCCAGGAGGATGGATAAGCTTCTTGATCGGTATGGCAATTGTAATTGTAGTACCGTTTGTATTGACTTACTTAATCGCTAAACGGAAAATGAATACGAATTAAGATTGGAGTAGTGATACGATGCACGAACCTTGGTGGAAAAAATCGGTCGTTTATCAAATTTACCCGAAAAGCTTTATGGATACCACGGGAAAAGGTACAGGTGATTTACAAGGAATCCGCAAAAAATTGGATTACTTGCAAAAGCTTGGGGTCGATGTCTTATGGTTAACACCAGTATACCAATCTCCTCAAAAAGATAATGGATATGACATCAGTGATTATTATTCCATTGATCCTTTATATGGAACGATGGATGATTTTGATGAACTGCTGCATGATACACATCAGCGGGGGATGAAATTGATTATGGATTTGGTTGTGAATCACACCTCGACCGACCATGAATGGTTTAAGAAATCCCGGACTTCAAAGGACAATCCATACCGTGATTTCTATATTTGGAAAGACCCGATTGACGGGAGAGAGCCGAATCAATGGCAATCGAAGTTTGGTGGTAATGCATGGGAATGGGATGAAGCAACTGGACAGTACTATTTGCATCTATTCGATAAGACTCAGGCGGATTTGAACTGGGAAAATCCAGAGGTAAGGGAAAAAGTATTTGAATTGATGCGTTTCTGGGCGGAAAAAGGGATTGATGGTTTCCGATTGGATGTAATCAACCTCATTTCCAAAAAGCAAGACTTCCAGGATGATCCAGATCCTAAAGGGGATGGACGCAGTCAATATACAGATGGTCCACGTATTCATGAGTATTTGCATATGATGAACCAAGAGGTATTTTCAGAATACGATATGCTTACAGTAGGAGAAATGTCGTCTACAACTTTAGATAATTGTGTCCGTTATACCCAACCTGAGCGTCAGGAGCTGTCTATGACGTTCAACTTCCATCATATGAAAGTCGATTATCCGAACGGAGAGAAATGGACGTATGCTCCTTTTGATTTCCTTGAATTGAAGCAAATTCTGTCTGATTGGCAAATCGGTATGCATGAAGGTGGAGGTTGGAATGCATTATTCTGGTGTAACCATGATCAACCACGAGTCGTATCACGCTTCGGTTCAGAAGGAGAATATCGGGAATTATCAGCGAAAATGCTGGCTACAACCTTGCATTTTCTAAAAGGAACTCCGTACATTTACCAAGGTGAAGAGATTGGGATGACGAACCCTAATTTCTCATCTATCGAAGATTATCGTGATGTGGAATCACTGAATGCGTATCATATCTTGCAGGAAAAAGGCTTGTCTGAACCTGAAATTATGAAGATTTTAATGCAAAAGTCTAGAGATAATGCAAGAACTCCGATGCAATGGTCAGCTGATGAGCATGCAGGATTTACAGCTGGGAATCCGTGGATAAATGTAGCGGATAATTATAAAAAGATTAATGTGGAAGAGGCTCTTGCTGATGAGGATTCTGTATTCTATCATTATAAAAAATTGATTGAGCTACGGAAGCAGTATGACATCATCACATACGGCGACTACGAGCCGCTGTTCCTTGAACATCCACAGGTCTTTGCGTATTCCCGTAATTGGCAGGATGAACGAATCCTTGTCGTAAGTAACTTTTTTGAAGAAGAGGTAACAGTCGATCTTCAAGTTGATAAACAATTTGCCAATCCTAAACTGTTACTATCGAATTATAATGATTCTAGTGAGAGATTGGAGCAATTAAAACTTCGTCCCTATGAATCAGTTGTTTATTATATTAAGTAATAAATAAACCCGAGAGAAGCACATGCCTTCGCTCGGGTTTTTCGTCCTGATCCATTAACGCTGATTGGTTTTCGTTTTCTTTTTTTCTTCATTAGGAATATATTTTGTGAAATAAGCAGCGAGTATCAATAATATAAATGCAATCCCCCATGCTGCAATTCCACCCCAGTAAATATCCATCATGTTTCCAACGATGATAATGACTGCGCTTATTCCAATTAAAATGCCGGACAAATAACGTTTCACAACGATTCCTCCATCACCTCTAACACGTTTTGTGGGCTTCATTTAAGTCTTTCCAAAAAAACAAGGGTATAAACTTCAGTAAAACATACATGGAATGAAGTTTCGTTTTATCTCTATCTGTTATTATACTATAACCAGTTTTGTCCAGTGTACCATTATGCGTGTAAAGTTTCTTTAAAGTTTGTTAATTTTAAGAATCTATTGAGCGAATGATTTATTAGCAGTAAAATAATATTAGTCGTGCAGAGAACAAAAGGGAAGAGATGGGGAAGAAGACATGAAAAAGCTCACTGTATTTCACGTTTCGCTTGTTTTTTGTTTCATTAGTTTGCTGACTTCTTGCGGGACGTCAACTACAGAATTGATAGGTACCGATGAATCAGTCGTAATAAAGGAAAATCGTATAGTCGAAAAAGCATCAATCCCCGTGCGGTCAGTGAAAGAAATCACTATATCTTCCATAGGCGATGTTTTGATTCATCAACCAGTATATATTGATGCGTGGACAGGAAGTGGTTATAACTTTACCCCTATGCTGGAGAAGGTAAAACCTTATTTAAGTGCGGCAACAATTACGATTGCAAATCAAGAGTCGATGATTGGGGGAGAGGAGTTTGGCTTATCTTCTTATCCGACATTCAATAGCCCAGTGGAAATAGGAGCTGCTTTGAAAGAGGTTGGTGTGAACGCAGTTAACTTGGCAAACAACCATACGTTAGATCGTGGGGAAGCTGTTATCCAGCAAGCCATTCGCCATTGGGAGCAACTTGGTATAACATACGTCGGTGCTTACAAAGATGAAGAGGATTGCCAAGACTTACGTATCATTGAAACAGATGAAGGCATTTCAGTAGCTTTACTAGCTTATACATACGGAACAAATGGCATACCAGTGCCTAAAGGTAAGGATTATTTGGTGAACATAATCGATAAAGCAAATATGGAAGAAGAGATTGCCAGAGCAAAGGAAGCAGCCGATGTTATTATAATGAGTCTACATTTCGGTAATGAATATGAGCGGTTACCGAATGACTTTCAAAAATCCCTTGTACAATTCGCAGCAGATCAGGGTGTACATGCAGTGATTGGGCATCACCCTCATGTATTACAGCCTGCTGACTGGATAGAAGGTGAGGAAGGAAATGAGACTCTTGTCATTTATAGTCTAGGAAATTTTCTATCTAATCAACAAACTCTTTATCAGCGTATTGGAGGAATCTTTACTTTCACCGTAAAGAAAACAACATTTGGTGATAAGGAAGAGATTGAAATCCATTCACCTACTCTGTTGCCAACATATGTAAAATTTCGTTCAAATTGGTCCGATTATGAAGTCGTACCGATGTATACGTTAAGTAATGAAGAGTTGGCTGGAGCTTCTAATCATTACAGTGAAATCAAGAAGCATATGTCACAATGGATGCCGGAACTGCAGTTTTTAGAAGGGGAATAAATGAAGCGATCAGTAGTGATGCTGGTCGCTTCATTTAGTTTCCTGTATGCATGTCCCACTTTTTTTGATATGATGTAAAATGGACTTTGAAATAAACATACATAAGGAGATTAATCTAATGGAATGGAAGAATTTATATCGGGGAATGATAATGGGTGCAGTAGATGTAATCCCCGGCATTAGTGGAGGCACTATAGCTTTATTACTTGGAATTTACGAACGTTTAATCGAAGCAATCAATGGTTTCTTTAGTAAAAATTGGAAAAAACAGTTAGGCTTTCTAGTGCCGCTAGGTGTTGGAATGGTCACAGCCATTTTTTTATTGGCTAGTTTGATAGAATGGTTGTTTATTAATTATCCTACTCCAACCTTATTCTTTTTTCTTGGGTTAATTCTTGGGGTTTTACCTTATTTATTATATAAAGCAAATGCAAAAAATACTTTTGGTATAAAACATATCTTCTTTATGATTGCAGGAATAATTCTAATTGTTGCAATTGGTTTTCTAAGTACAGGAGATGGCGAGATTATCACCAACATTACCCCTTCTACTTATCTTCTTTTATTCGTGGCTGGGTTTATTGGCAGTAGTGCAATGATTATTCCTGGAATCAGTGGTTCATTTATGATGCTTGTTCTTGGTGTATATCCAACTGTTATTGCCGCAATAAGTAATTTTCAATTTGATATTATTATTGTTACAGGTCTTGGTATAGCAATCGGATTTGTCATTATGAGCCGGGTTATTGGGTATTGCTTGAAAAATTATTTTTCATTGACGTTTGCCGCTACAATCGGTCTTGTATTAGGTTCTGTATTCGTTATATTTCCTGGAATACCAGGGTCTGCTGGATTAATTGTATTAAGTATCGTGACTTTCTTGGCTGGATTACTAACAGCCTATATTCTTGGACGAATTGAATACAAATAGTATAATATAGAGAAAATTATACTATTGTTCTATAAAAGGAGAATTTACATGGAGCTAATCGAAACACAAGCGGAATTTGACAAAGTAATCCAAAGTGAAAATCCAGTGATCATTAAATTCTTTGCTAACTGGTGTCCAGACTGCAGAGTGTTTGATATGTTCTCTGACCAAGTCATCCCAAAGTTTAAGAATTATAATTGGTATGAAGTAAATGTAGATCAAATTGAAGGGATTGCCCAGAAGTACGATGTCATGGGAATTCCAAGTGTATTGATTTTCCAAAACGGCGAAAAGCTCGCCCATCAACATAGTGCTTATACAAAATCACCAGAAGAAGTAACGGAATTCTTAGAGCAGCAATTAGGTTAATAGTGAAATTAGTGGGTAAGGTCATCGGAGGGTGACTTTACCCACTATTTTTTTACATTTCCATGCACAATAATAAGTTTAGACTCTATAAAGATACAAATGAAACAACAATGATTCTGTTCATGTCCTTAGAAGTAGTGTAGGAACACGAATGACATAAAATTGGTGCTGTTTCATGTCCTTAGAAGTAGTGTAGGGACACGAATGACATAAAATTGGTGCTGTTTCATGTCCTTAGAAGTAGTCTAGGAACACGAATGACACAGAATTAATGCTGTTCGTGTCCTTAGAAGTAGTATAAGGACACGAATGAAACAAGTTGGTACTGTTTCGTGTCCTTAGAAGATGCATAGGCATCAAATCAAATTGGATCAAGCTTGTTTCCTTTAAATGTTCTTATCCTATTTAAATTAACGTCAAAAGCTTCTATGAAATACATTATCTCACTTACTACGTGCTGGAGGTTCAGTAATTTTTCCGGTAAACAGAATAGCATCAGTCTGTTCGTCTATAATGACAAGAAAGAACGGCCGGTTGATTTCCATTACAGAAGGGCCATTACCAGGCATGGATGTAGTACTCATTTCCACGGAGGTAGCCCCCGCAGCTTCTGTTCCTTCTTCATCAACGAGGAGGAATGTTTTTTGCTTGATTTCACTTATATAGACTTCATCCGTTTCTTTCACGAGTTTGGAGAAATTTGCATGTTCATTAAAAGCAGTCGTCATTCCTAAGTCCTCAAGTGCTTCGTTTAGTGTTGCTTCAAACTCCACTTCGAAGGCTGGAAGCATCACTTGCACATCTTCTTTTTGAAAGTCGTGTTGCCAGCTTTCCCATTTTTCTAATGTGAATTTTTCATCAAAGTCATCGATCCCCTCTTTAGGCAGGAAAATTTGCATACTCATTTGCCCATCTCCGTAAGGCAAGACAATACCCTGAAAATCCGATTGTTCTAGATAGTCGAATTGTTCTACCTGCATCATCATTTCCACTTCTTTTGTGGAATTATCTAGAAGATGAAACTCACTTGTATGAGTCGAATTTGAATCAAACGCATGCTGCCAAGCTGCATCGAGGTAAATGGCATTAATCAAAAACGTAACAATCTCTGGATCCAATGGGCCTTCGACGATTTCCTCAATCCGTCCTTCTGTATTCTCCTTCACCCAATTATTGATCAAGTCAGTTGTAGAGGGATCAGCTATATCGACTTCACTTATTTCAGCTTCATAGAATTCATTCATACTATCCTGAAAATCTCTTTGAAATTGGAACTCATCATTTAGCCAAATTGAATTGGCTATTTGAAGTGTAATTCCGGATTTTTCGTTCATCAACTGTTGATAAAAGCTCTGATTGGACTGGTTCAGTTGATTTACTTCCTTGAATCCAAGTAGTTCATCCATTTCACTTTTAGTTTCTCCATCCGCCCCATTATAAACGAGTGATAATGCGATATAGAGACTGGCAGGGGAGAGGAAGACATTATCCGCTGTATCATTGGATATCTCGGCTAAAAGATCAAATGCCAACTGATTGTTTGCATGTACTAATGTGTTGACTTCGCCCTCTACATGATCCCTTTCATCCTCTTCGTTCTCAACATTGGATGTAGCGCATGCAGCAAGTATGCTAACTAATAGAATGACCATTACTATTTTCTGCATCCTATCCCATCCTTTCCATCTTTGACTGATTTCTTCATTAGACGTCAAAAGATGAAAATGGTTTCAACTTATCTTATTTCAAAATCAAGCTGTGAGCTTGTAGTAAATTGTAAATGTCCATTTTCCAGTTCAATCTGATTCTCTTCACTCTTTAAACGGAATACTTCAAGATAAATTGTCGGACTGCCAGGAAGTTCGATGTTGCTTAAGCTCTTAGTATTAATATTCGTCTTATCTTCCGGAAGATTGATTCCCGAACCCCATTCAATAAGGAAAGGGAGTGGTTCCTTTCCATCGGGAAATAACATCCGCCAGGTTAAGAGCTGACCTTCAGCTGTTTTTCTTGAACCGGGGAAGGGTCCATGAAAATGGATACTCTTTTCAGCAAATAAATTTAGGTAGTTATCCATGTCATTTGTCCGTAACGCATAGGTAACTAAGCCGGTATTTCCTTTCTCTAAAAAAGATATCGTTTGTTGAATGAGCGGATTGTCACTTTTACTTGCCAAATCTCGATCAAACACTCCAAGCCATTCGATGTAACTATTATTCTCAAAGAAAGCCAGATAATTATATGTACCCCATTTTTCATGCTTCCCTCCCTGAAGAACAGTTACGCCATGTTTATCAGCAAACTGTTGGGCATCTTCTTCCGGATTCTGTGATGCAATGACAAGATGGTCTATCGCTAACATATACTTCTCTCCCTTTCTAAAATGAAGATTTTTCCTTATCGTCATCATAAGCTTTTACTAGTATAATAGAAAGTGAATTGTGCTTAAAATATATTGGCAGGTGTAAATAAACATGACAAGCCCAAAAATTTTAATTGTAGAAGATGAACAGAAGCTTAGCCGGGTACTCCAGCTAGAGCTAGAATATGAAAATTATGAAACAGAAGTAGCGGATAATGGAAAGGATGCTCTTCGTATGATGGAAGAGCAGGAATGGGACCTCGTCCTTTTGGATATTATGATTCCAGAATTAAGCGGGCTTGAAGTACTTCGCCGAGTCCGACGTATCGATGAGGATACACCGATTGTATTACTGACTGCAAGAGATGAAGTGCATGATAAAGTAAGTGGACTGGATTTGGGAGCGAATGATTATATTACAAAACCGTTCCAGATTGAAGAATTATTAGCGAGGATCCGTGTACATTTACGGAGGCCAAAACCGAAGAAAGAAAGTGATAACGGTCTTCAGGTCGGTGACCTTGCAGTTAATATCAGTTCCAGGGAAGTAACTAGGGGTGACCAGCAAATCGAGCTCACTCCTCGTGAATTTGACTTGCTCGTATGTCTATTAAAAAATAAAAATATCGTGTTGACTCGTGAACAGTTGATTGAACAAGTTTGGGGATACGATTATTATGGCGATACGAATGTCGTCGATGTATATATTCGTTATTTACGCCAAAAGATAGATAAAGGTTTTGACGTGCCTTATATTCAAACGGTGCGTGGAGTAGGTTATACAATAAAGGATTTGGAACAATGAAACTTAAAACGAAGATTCAGCTTTTTTCCAGCATTTTCATACTTATTATGCTCGTCTTGGTAAATACCTCAATTTACTTTCTTTTTTATCAAAATGCCACAAAAAGCCAATTGGTGGAGTTATCTTTGCAAACAGAAGTACTGGTGGGACGCCTATCTAACGCTACGACAGCTGAAGAGGCTGGAGAAGTAATTAAAGCATTCCTTCCAGCAAATGGGATGGCAAAGGTATTTTCGAACGAAGGCAAGGCACTTGAATTTAAACTTACTGGAGAAGCTTATAAAACCTTGGAAGGTGCATTTCAAGCCGAGGAATCACGGGAAATCATCAGACCTGAACGTGGAGTTCATGTTGCGGTCATTACAAAACCGATTATTTGGTATGACGGCAGTATCGTTACATTGCAAATATCGGATAACTTAGTGGAATTGGCTGATACGATGACTATTTTATTTTACGTGTTAGTTATTGCTTCTATCATATTCCTAATTCCAACTTTAATTGGCAGTACTGTGTTAAGTCGATTTTTACTCAATCCGATTGAAAAGCTGACGAATACAATGAAAGAAAATATTAGAGATAGAAAATGGAATAAAATTGAACATCGGAATCATTCCAGAGATGAATTATATGAAATGGAAGTCACCTTTAATGAAATGATTGATCAACTGAAAACCAATTATGAAAAACAAGAGGACTTTGTATCGAATGCTTCCCATGAATTGAAAACGCCGATCCAAATTGTAAAAAGTTATGCACAGCTTATGGAAAGACGCGGCATGGATAATCCAGAACTTCTGCAAGAATCAATTCAAGCGATTGATTCAGAGGCTGACCGCATGAAGAAATTGGTGGAACAGCTTCTCGCTTTGGCGAAAAATAAAAAAAATGTTGTCCATAAAGAGGTAGAGTTTCATCAATTGGTCGAACATTCCATTGTAACTTTCAAACAAGCATATGGTAGAGAAATTGAATTCCATAAGAATATAGAATCAATCTATGTAATGGGAAGTGCGGATCAGCTGGAGCAGATCATCTATATACTTATTGATAATGCCCTCAAATATAGTAAGGAAAAAATCGTCGTCAGCCTGTTTACCTATAACGGTGAAGTGATCTTCTCTGTCCAGGATTTTGGTAATGGAATCTCAGAGGAGGAACAGGAACGGATATTTGAGCGATTTTATCGTGTGGACAAGGCAAGAAGCAGAGAGACAGGTGGTACGGGATTAGGTCTTTCCATTGCCCTTACAATTGCTGAGGAACACAACGGAAAACTTACAGTTGAAAGTACCGAGGGTGAAGGCTCCACATTTACTTTAGTTTTGCCGATTTTAAAAAAGAAAAGTCAACCAACTGAATAATCAAAGGCTGTATTATAGAACCCCCGAATCATTCGGGGGTTGTTTTACTTCATGCTGTTTTTAACTTTTTCAGGGATCATTACAACTTCAGTTATAAGATCAACTGGCTCATATGTTTCATCTATACATTCTCTCCAAAACTCGAGATGCTTTTTATCAATCCAGTGATCAGACTCTTCCACTTCTTGTCCGCCTTCCCCTTTAATGGAATACCAGTACAAAAACTCTTCGCCATTTATAAGTTCTCTAAAAATAGTTTCTACATACATTTTTTCACCATCTAAAGTGACCAGAACATCCTCCATATTATCATTCAAAAACTTCAGCCAGGCATCCACACGTGCCGATTTCCCCTCTTTTACTTTAAACCTTGTCAATTCTACATTCATCTTTCTTTACCTCCCCTGTAAATGAAAGCTGTATTTTAATCGTATCACACCTTATCTTTCAATACTTTAACTGGTTTCTCATTGTTTTCTAATCTGACTCACAGCCTCTTTTCATGAAACGTGGTTATGATAAATATAGAAGTTGACGAGGAGGAAATAAAAATGAAAAAGAAAACAGGTTTAATAATAGCTGCCCTAGCTCTGGCATTGATTCTTGGATTTTCTGCTTTTCAATCGAATGCGGATTCAGTAGGATCCATTATACCTACAGGTGAAGTAAAAGGAACAAAACAAGAGAAGACGAACCAATATGAAGATGCACTTTCGGTGGAGGAGGTAAAACAAATAGCACTTCAAAAGTTCGACGGGAAAGTCACCGATATTGAATTGGATGAAGATGATGGTAGACTTATTTATGAGATGGAATTGAAAAATGAGAAGCAAGAAGCAGATATTGATATTGATGCTGTAACTGGTGAAATTGTTGAGTTCGATATCGATGAAGATGACGATCATTGGGACGATTAATGAGATTTCTCATCAAATTCTAATCTAATTCACATGTTACTTTCATTCAACTAAGGTAAATTAAAAGTATAGAGAAGCAAAATTACTTTTTTAAAATAGATAATATGACATAGGAGGAGTAAAGATGAACAAAAAAATAATGATGGCATTAGGTGCAATGGCGATTGCAGCATTTTTAGGCTTAATCTTTAGTCAAAACTTATCCGTTTCCGCAGGTCCAGATTTAACTCGTGATGAGATAGAACAAAAAGTAAAGGCTCAATATCCAGGAAAAATCACCGAATTAGAGTTAGATAATAAAGGAAAAGATCCCGTCTATGAAGTGGAAATTGAAATTGAAGGAAAAGAGTATGAGTTAGCAATTGATGGCAATACTGGCGAAGTATTAAAACTTGATGAGAAATTAACTGCAAAAACAGAAGAAAATAAAGCGAAAGAAAAGCAAGAAAAAGAAGTAGCTAAAAAAGACGAAGAGAAATCATTAGATATTAAAGAAAAAACCGACGGTCAAGCAGATGACAAAAAAGAAACGAAAAAGGTAGAAGAGAAAAATACTGAAACGAAGCCAGCAGAAAATAAAACTGCAACAGCTCCTAAACAAGAGGTAAACAAGAAAGAAAACCAAACAAACGAAGCTACAAATAAACAAACTGCAAAGGCATCTGAATCAAAAGCTCAAGCTCCTAAAACGGAGAAAAAGCAAGAGACAAAAGCGCCAGCTAAAGAAACGAAAAAAGAATCAAAGAAGTCAACCATCAGTAAAGAAGAAGCAATTCAAATTGCTCTCAAACAATTCTCTGGTACAGTGGAAGACGTAGAACTCGATAAAGACGATGGCCGTCTCATCTACGAAATTGAAATTGAGAGCTCCCGTGGGGAAGCTGACATTGAAATTGATGCATATACTGGAAAAGTCTTGGTCGTGGATATTGATTTAGAAGATGATGACGACGATGACGATTGATTAAAATAAGATCAAATCAAAGTACGGATTTAGGGAGTGTAAAATAAACTGTGTAAGTGAGAGAGCGTACGGCTCTTGCTTCGCAGTTTATTTTTTTATTGTTAGAATAAACATATAAGATTGGGAGGTTATTC
>NZ_JBHUDE010000010.1:0-1442 GCF_042678205.1 Oceanobacillus luteolus | reverse complement strand
TGGATCTACGTCAATATTTAGGACACATTTAAGTTAGTTTTTTGGTTGTGCTTTGAAGCTTATTTGAATAGATATGTGAAGGCTTGACATGGAGCCTCTGTGTGCGTGGTGATTTGCGAAAGACGAAAGGTTAGTAAATAGACCTTTCGCAAGGTGAAAGCCTACCACGCCCACCTCTCCAAGTAAAGCCGTGCTCTTATGTTAATTGGTGCAATTATGCTGCTTGATGGAGCGCTAAATCTTCCATCTCTTGTGGCGTTAGATAGTTGATACTGCCGTGTATTCTTTTGCGGTTATACCAGCCTTCAATATATTTAAATAACTCTACTCGCGCAGCGTTAAAATCTAAGTATTGTACGTGGTTTACTTCTTCTTTCTTTAAGATCGCATGAAAAGACTCGATACAAGCATTGTCATAGGGACTGCCTTTATGACTGAAGGAATGTGTCATCTTGTAGTCCTGAATCTTTTCTGTGAAGGCATCACTTGTATATTGTGAACCCAAATCAGAATGGAAGATAACGCCATCATTAGGTTTCTGTGTGACATAAGCGTTTTCTAAAGCTTTTTCTACCAATTCAGTCGTCATCGAACGTCCAAATGAATACCCAATAACCTTTCTTGAATGCAAGTCTAATACAGATGCAAGGTAACACCAGCCATCACGAAGCGTATGAATATACGTGATATCGCCAACCCATTTTTGGTTAATCGCTGTCGTTGTAAAGTCTCTTTTAAGAATGTTTTCTCGCTCTTCCACTTTCTCTTTACTAGGTGTCGGCCGAAACTTCTTAACGATGATCGATTGGATTCCAGCTTTTTTCATCAAGCGTTGAACCCGATTTATACTGATCTTGTGGCCCTGTTTTACAAGGATTTCATGAATCTTAGGTGCACCATATCGTTTCTTACTATCTTCATGAATCTGTATGATCTTTTCTGTGAATTCACGACGCTCACGATCACGGTCTGATTCTGTTTTATGCAGCGATTGGTAGTACGTACTTTTAGGTATATCAAGGGTTTCACACATCGTGCGAATGGGATAATCATCTTTATGTTCTGTAATAAATTCAGTTAGTTCTGTGTCATTTACTTTCGAGCGAATATGGCCATAGCCTTTTTTAGGATTTCAAGCTCCTGTTTCAAGCGAAGGTTCTCTTTTTGAATGGCGTCTACATCTTTTGGGTTAATCTCCTTACCCTCCGTCCCTTCAATCGGGGTTAAGTCTTTAATCCATTTATAAATGGTTACATCAGATACGCCATACTCGCTACTTAAATCTTTTACAGAACTTCCAGAATGATAAAGATCGACAATCATTTTACGGAAATCATCATTATATCGTTTACCGTTATTTCTTGTATTCATCGGACACATCCTCCTTGAAATTCATTGTATAAATTTAACTTAGATGTGTCCATGAAACTATACTAGCATCA